>NZ_JBSFJC010000080.1:0-41376 GCF_053597855.1 Kitasatospora sp. NPDC001225 | reverse complement strand
GTACTGCAGGGGGGACCCTGTGGGAGAGTAGGACGCCGCCGAACAATTCTTCAGAAGAACCCCCATCCGGGTCCCGGATGGGGGTTCTTCGCGTTTTCAGGGACTCTTCGCGTTGTGGGCCGGTTACGGGGCGGGCCGGAAAGAATCTTGGCCGGCCGTGTCGAGAACCCGTGCCCGGCACCGTCCCCGGAGTGGACGCGGCCACAATGGGTCGCACCAGCTCCGAGGATCCGAGGAGAAGACGATGGCCAAGTACCTGTTGCTGAAGCACTACCGGGGTGCCCCGAGCGCGGTCAACTGCGTGCCGATGGACCAGTGGACGCCGGAGGAGGTCACGGCGCACATCCGGTACATGCAGGAGTTCGCGGACCGGCTGGAGAAGACCGGCGAGTTCGTCGACGGCCAGGCGCTCGCACCCGAGGGGACGTGGGTCCGGTACGACGGCGAGGGGCGTCCGCCGGTCACCGACGGTCCGTTCGCCGAGACCAAGGACCTGATCGCCGGCTGGATGGTGATCGACGTCGACAGCTACGAGCGGGCCGTCGAGCTGGCCGGGGAGCTGTCGGCCGCGCCCGGGGCCGGGGGCGAGCCGATCCACGAGTGGCTGGAGCTGCGTCCGTTCCTGGCGATGCCGGCGACCATCACGGAGTGACGTCCCCGATGGACGAGGCCCTGCTGAGGAGTCTCACACCGAGCGTCATCGGAGTCCTCGTCCGCCGCGGAGCTGACTTCGCGGCGGCCGAGGACGCGGTGCAGGAGGCGCTGGTCGAGGCGGTCCGGCTCTGGCCGGCCGAGCGGCCGCGCGATCCCAAGGGCTGGCTGGTCACCGTGGCCTGGCGCAAGTTCCTGGACGCGACCCGGTCGGAGGCCGCCCGCCGGCGCCGGGAGGACCTGGTCGACCAGGAGCCGGAGCCGGGGCCCGCGGCCGCCGTGGACGACACGCTGCAGCTCTACTTCCTGTGCGCCCACCCGTCGTTGACGCCCTCGTCGGCGGTGGCGCTGACCCTGCGGGCGGTGGGCGGGCTGACCACCCGCCAGATCGCCCGGGCCTACCTGGTGCCCGAGGCGACCATGGCGCAGCGGATCAGCCGGGCCAAGCGCACCGTCTCGGCCGTCAGGTTCGATCAGCCGGGGGACGTCGCGACCGTGCTCCGGGTCCTCTACCTGGTCTTCAACGAGGGCTACTCCGGCGATCTCGACCTCGCGGCCGAGGCGATCCGGCTCACCCGGCAGCTCGCCGCGGTGATCGACCACCCCGAGGTGGCCGGACTGCTGGCCCTGATGCTGCTGCACCACGCCCGGCGGGCGGGCAGGACCGCGCCCGACGGCGCGCTGGTGCCGCTGGCCGAGCAGGACCGCGGCCGGTGGGACACCGGGCTGATCGCCGAGGGCATCGGCATCCTCCAGGGGGCCCTGGCCCGGGACCGGCTGGGCGAGTTCCAGGCCCAGGCGGCCATCGCGGCGCTGCACGCCGACGCGCCCACCGCCGGGGAGACGGACTGGGTGCAGATCGTCGAGTGGTACGACGAGCTCGTCCGGTTGACCGCCAGCCCGGTGGTGCGGCTCAACCGCGCGGTGGCGGTCGGCGAGGCCGACGGTCCGCGCGCGGGGCTGGCGGCGCTCGCGGAGCTGGACGACGCGCTGCCCAGGTACGCGGCGGTGGCGGCGTACCTCCATGAGCGCGACGGGGACCTGGTGGCGGCGGCCCGGTTGTACGCGGAGGCGGCGCACCGGGCGCCCGACCTTGCCGAGCGCGACCATCTGACCCGTCAGGCGGCCCGGCTCAACACGCTTCTGAAGGATCGTCGGACGGACTGAGTCCGGCCGGGGGAGCGGGGCTCAGAGCCGGCCGGCGGCCTTCAGCGCCAGGTAGGTGTCGGCGAGGGCCGGGGCGATCCGGGTCGGCGGGGCGTCCAGGACGGTGACGCCGTGGCGGGTGAGGTGCTCGGCGGTGGCCCGGCGGTCGGCCCGGGTCTGTTCGGCGGCCGCCGCGCCGTAGACGGCCTCCAGGGTGCCCCGCCCGGCGGCGAGGGCGTCCAGCTGCGGGTCGGCGACCGAGGCGAGGACGACCTCGTGGCGCTTGGTGAGCATCGGCAGCAGCGGACGCAGGCCGTCCTCGACCGGGGCCGCGTCGAGGCCGGTGAGCAGCACGATCAGCGAGCGCTGCGGCGCCATCTTGAGCGCGGTGGCGACCAGTGAGCGCATGTCGGTCTCGTGCAGCGCGGGTTCCAGCCCGGCCATCGCGTTGGTGAAGGCGGGCAGCACCTCGTGGGCCGAGCTGCCGGCCACCGCGACGCGCTTGCGGGAGTCGTGGGCGAGCAGGTCGACCCGGTCGCCGGCCCGGGTGGCGAGGGCGGTGAGCAGCAGCGCGGCGTCGAGGGCGGCGTCCAGGCGGGGCGCGTCGCCGACCCGGCCGGCCGAGGTGCGGCCGGTGTCGAGGACGACGAGGATGTGCCGGTCGCGTTCGGGGCGCCAGGTGCGGACGGCGACGGTGTTGCGGCGGGCGCTGGCGCGCCAGTCGATGGAGCGGACGTCGTCGCCGGGCAGGTACTCGCGCAGGGAGTCGAACTCGGTGCCCTGGCCGCGGGTCAGGACGGAGGTGCGGCCGTCGAGTTCGCGCAGCCGGGCGAGCCGGGAGGGCAGGTGCTTGCGGCTGGCGAACGGGGGCAGCGCGCGGACCGTCCAGGGGACGAGGTGCGAGCCCTGGCGGGCGGCCAGGCCGAGCGGGCCGAGCGAGCGGACCGTCACCCGGTGGGCGTGGTGGTCGCCGCGGCGGGTGGGGGTGAGCACGGTGGTGATCCGGCGCCGTTCGCCGCCGGGGAGGGCAAGGGTGTGCCGGGAGGCGGCCTCGGCGGTGCCGGGGCGCCAGGCGGAGGGGGCCCAGGCGTCGCGGACCAGGCCGCGGAGCGGCCGGCCGGACGGGTTGGTGACGGTCAGTTCGACGGTGGCGGGCTCGCCGAGCCGGACGGTGGTGTCGCCGGCCCGCCCGAACCGCAGGCCGCGGACCGGGGCGGCGAGCACCAGGTCGACCGCGACGGCGACCAGCACCGCACCGGTGACCAGGCCGATCCCGGTCCAGGACGGCAGCAGCAGGCCCACGACGAGCGCGCCGAGTGCGGCGAGCAGGGCGGTTCGCCCGGTGAGGGCCATGCGGTGCGCTCCTTCGGAAGCCCGTGCGTCGGAACCCGTGGGC
Organism: Kitasatospora sp. NPDC001225; assembly: GCF_053597855.1. Classification (NCBI taxonomy): domain Bacteria; kingdom Bacillati; phylum Actinomycetota; class Actinomycetes; order Kitasatosporales; family Streptomycetaceae; genus Kitasatospora; species Kitasatospora sp. NPDC001225. The sequence continues at coordinate 38,183 of NZ_JBSFJC010000080.1, read as the reverse complement.
CGGCGGCCGGAACGGGGGCGGTACGGCGGGGTGGGGTCAGCGGGGTGCGGGCGTCTGGGTGAGGACGGCCTGGATGACGGAGTCGGCGGTGACGCCCTCCATCTCGGCCTCGGCGCGCAGCGCGACCCGGTGCCGCAGGGTGGGCAGGGCGAGCGCCTTGACGTCGTCCGGGGTGACGTAGTCGCGGCCGGCCAGCCAGGCCCAGGCGCGGGAGGCGGCGAGCAGGGCGGTGGCGCCGCGCGGGGAGACGCCGATGGACAGCGACGGGGACTGCCGGGTGGCCCGGCAGAGGTCGACGATGTAGGCGAGGACCTCGGGGGAGACGGTCAGCTTGGCGATCTGCTCGCGGGCGGCGGCGACGTGCTCGGGGCCGGCGACCGGGCGGACGCCGGCCGCGCCGAGGTCGCGCGGGTCGAAGCCGGCGGCGTGCCGCGAGAGCACCTGGAACTCCTGGTCGCGGTCGGGCAGCGGCAGGACCAGCTTGAGCAGGAAGCGGTCCAGCTGGGCCTCGGGCAGCGGGTAGGTGCCCTCGTACTCGACCGGGTTCTGGGTCGCGGCGACCAGGAACGGGACGGGCAGCGGGCGCGCCTCGCCGTCCACCGTGACCTGGTGCTCCTCCATGGCCTCCAGCAGGGCGGCCTGGGTCTTCGGCGGGGTGCGGTTGATCTCGTCGGCGAGCAGCAGGTTGGTGAAGACCGGGCCGGGCTGGAAGGAGAACTCGGCGGTGCGGGCGTCGTAGACGAGCGAGCCGGTGACGTCGCCGGGCATCAGGTCGGGGGTGAACTGGATGCGCTTGGTGCCCAGGCTGAGCGCGGTGGACAGGGTGCGCACCAGCAGGGTCTTGGCGACGCCGGGGACGCCCTCCAGCAGCACGTGGCCGCCGCAGAGCAGGGCGACGACCAGGCCGGTGACGGCCGCGTCCTGGCCGACCACGGCCTTGCCGATCTCGGCGCGCAGGGCGGTCAGCGCGGCGCGCGGGTCGGTGGCGGGGGTGGCGGGCGCCGTGCCGGGGACGGGGCGGAGCTGGGCGGTTGCCTGGTCGGTCACGGGTTCCGTACCTGCCTTTCGAGGGCGTCGAGGTCGTCGGCGAGCCGCAGCAGTGCGGCGTCGTCGGTCGGGGGCGGGCCGTACAGCAGGGCCCGGACGTCCCCGGCGGGCCGTTCGGACAGCCGGTCGGCCAGGGCGACGCAGAGCGCGTCGGGGTCGGGTGCGCCGGCCTGGAGCGGGACGCCCAGGGCGGGGGCGAGGCGGTGCGCGGTGGCGCCGCGCAGGGCCTCGGCGGCGCGGCCGCGGGCCTTGGCGCGCCGGTAGAGGCGGGCGCGGCCCTCGGTGGTCTCGGCGGCGCGGACCACCACGGGCAGGTTCTCGCTGACCACCGGGCCGAGCCGGCGGCCGCGCCAGAGGGCGGCGAGCACGGCGGCGACGGCGAGCTGGTAGCCGGCCCAGTGCCAGCCGCTCGGCAGGAAGTCGCCGAAGCTCTTGGTGCGGGCGCCCTCGGGGAGCGGGGCGGAGTAGTCGGGCAGGTGCCAGGTGAGGCGGGGCTGCGAGCCGAGCAGGCCGAGGGCGAGGGCGGCGTCGCCGTCCTTGGCGAGTTCGCCGTTGTGCAGGAAGGTGCCGCTGCCGAGCACGACGACGTCGCGGTCGCCGTCGCCGGCCGGGAGGACGACCAGCGGGTAGCCGTGGGCGCGCGGGTAGCAGCCGGTGCCGCGGCTGCCGCTGGTGTAGAGCATGCCGCCCTGCTGGGCGCTGCCGGCCCGGACGGCCTCGGTGAGGGCGCACTCCGCGGGGGTGGAGCGGACGGAGGCGTACGGGAGCCCGCCGGCGTCGTCGGACAGCCGGATGCCGGGGGCGAGCGCGGTGAGCGCGGCCGGGCCGGGGGCGACCAGCACCAGCCGCCGGTGCCGGGCGGCGGCGACGGCGCGCAGCTGGGCGGGGTCGAGCAGGTCGGGTTCGGGCAGGACGAGGGTGTCCGGGCCGGCCGCGGCGGTGGCCGGGTCGGTGGTGAACTCGGCCTTGAGGCCCTGGCGTTCGAGCAGGGCGACGACGGCGTGGGTGCCGTCGCGGTCGTACGAGCGCGGGTCCAGCGGCGGGTAGCGGCGGTCCTGGCCGAGGGCGGACACGGCGGCGGCGCCGATCAGCAGGGCGGCGAGGACGGCCAGGTACCAGCGGGCGCGGCGCCACAGGCCGCGGGTGGTCGGGGCGAGGCTGGTCGCGGCGGCGGCGGCGGGCGGCTCGGCGACGGGCGGTGCCGCGGGTGCGGGGGCGGGGACGGTATTGGTCATGCCGCTCCTCCCGAGGCCGTAGCCGGAGCCGGTGCGGGGGGCGCGAGGACCGGGCGGGTGCGCTCCAGCGTCCGGTCGAGCTCGTGCAGCAGCCGGTACGCGCTCTGGTCGGCGGTGCGCTCGCCGTACGCGATGTCGTCGAAGGTCCGGGCGGCCGCGGCCAGCGCGGCGGCGTGCTCGGGCAGCGCCCGGCCGGCCTCGGCGGCGGCCTCGTCGGCGGTGCGGCCGGGGCGGTTGTCGAGCAGGGTGCGCTCCTCCAGGCCGCGCACCAGGGCGCGCATCTGTTCGCGGACGGCTTCGGTCCAGCGTCCGGCGGCGGCGTGCCCGGCGGCGTCCGTCCGGTACTGGTCGGCGCTGCGCGGGCCCTCGGCGCCGTACACGTCCTGGACGGTGCGGGCGGCGCGGCGGGGTGCGCCGAGGCGCCACCAGACCGCGCCGCCGATCAGCACCGCGACGATCAGGAAGAGGACCAGCCCGGTGGTGCCGGTGGTGCCGTCGCCGGAGATGCTGTCGAGCGCCTTGGCGATGTGGTCGTAGATCCAGTCCGTGACGCGTTGCAGTACGGACGGGTCGTGCTTGTGGTACTCCGCGTCGAGCAGCTCGTCGCGGGCGGCCTCGCGCGCCGGGTCACGCGGCACGGTGACGGGTGCGCCGCCCGCGGCGAGGAGCCTGTCCCCCCAGTTAGGCATCCGGTTCAGCGCCTCGCCGGTGCCGGGTCGCCCTGCGCGCCCCAGCCGGTGCCGCTCTGCTCGGGCAGGCCGGCCGCGCGGGCGAGTTCGATGTCCAGGGCCTCGCGGCGGATCCGCTGGTCGATGTAGACCAGCACGCCGACGGCGGCGATGAAGGGGGTGGTGAAGGTGCCGGCGATGATCCCGGCGACCGCCAGCAGGAGCAGCATGGCCACGCCCTGGTCGGCGGTGTCGGGCAGGCCTTGGGCGTCGAGGCTCTCGAAGCCGAGCAGCAGGCCGAGGAACTGGAACGGGACGACCACGACCATCGCGACGACGAGCGCCAGCACGTGGCCGAGCAGGTTGATGCCGAAGACCCGCCACCAGGCGCCGCGGACCAGCCGCCGTGAGCGCGACAGCGCCGTCAGCACGCCCTGCTTCTCCAGCATCAGGGCGGGCGCGGCGAGGCTGAAGCGCATCCACAGCCAGACGGCGACCGGCACGGTCAGCAGGCCGACCAGGGTGAGCAGGCCGGCGATGGCGACGGAGCCCTGGCCGGCGAGGGAGTAGCCGATCAGCGGGGTGAAGCCGAGCAGGACCACGCCGGGGCCGAGCAGGACGGTGAGCAGGGTCAGCCCGAGCAGCTGCAGCAGCCGGGGGCGGGCGTCGCGCCAGGCCTCCCCGGCGGTCGCCGACCGGCCGAGGACGGCGCGGCTGACCACGATGGTGAGCAGCGCGGTGGCGAACACGTTGAGCAGCAGTTCGAGCGGCAGTCCGGCCAGCATCCGCAGGGTCTGGGTGGCCTCGCCGGTCTTGCCCTTGACCAGCAGGTTGACCAGGAGGCTGCCGGCCTGGGCGACCACGGCGAGGCCGAGCGAGAGCGCGAGCACGGTGCGCCAGTGCCGGCGGACGGTGGTGACGGCACCGTCGAGCAGTTCGCCGAAGCTCAGCGGGCGCAGCGGGATGACGCCCGGCTTGGGGCTCGCCGGGGCGCCCCAGCCGTACGGGCGGTGGCCGCCGGGAGGCTGCTGGCCCCACCTCTGTCCCCACTGCTGTCCGTTCCCGGGGGCGCCGGCCGGGCCGGTCCAGCCGGGGGCGGCCTGTGGTGGTGCCGACGGCCCGGGCACGGCGGCGGGCGCGTCGGCCGGGGGCCGGGCGTCGTCGCGGGGCGGCTCGGACGAGCTGGGCGAGGCCCAGCCCGGGGTGTCGGTCATCACTGCTCCTCGGAGGGCGTCACGGGCGCGACTGCGAACGGATCTTCCGCCCGCGCGCAGCGCCCATCGTGCCATGGGGCCGGAAACCGGCCCCATGGCGATCCGGTTGCTGATCGGCAACGGTCCTCCGCGGCGGGTCGGGCGGTGGTCCGGCGCGGGTTCGCGGGGGGTCCGGAGGCGTTTCCGGGGGAGCATTCGCCCGGTATGGCCGGAATGCACCGGTGGGGGAGTTGGCCGTTCTGGAGCATTGGCACTGCTGTGCGGCAGGTCACAATCCGGTAATGAGAAGATGGACGCATGAAGGGACGCGTCCTCGTCGTTGATGACGACTCCGCACTGGCCGAGATGCTCGGTATCGTGCTGCGGGGTGAGGGTTTTGAGCCGTTTTTCGTCGCGGATGGGGACAGGGCGCTAGCCGCCTTCCGGGAGACCAAGCCGGACCTGGTCCTGCTCGACCTGATGCTGCCCGGCCGGGACGGCATCGACGTGTGCCGGCAGATCCGGGCCGAGTCCGGCATCCCGATCGTGATGCTGACCGCGAAGACCGACACGGTCGACGTGGTGGTGGGCCTGGAGTCGGGGGCCGACGACTACGTCACCAAGCCGTTCAAGCCCAAGGAGCTGGTGGCCCGGGTTCGCGCCCGGCTGCGCCGCGCCGAGGAGCCGACGCCCGAGCAGCTGACCATCGGCGACCTGGTGATCGACGTGGCCGGCCACTCCGTGAAGCGGGACGGCCGGGGCATCCCGCTGACCCCGCTGGAGTTCGACCTGCTGGTCGCGCTGGCCCGCAAGCCCTGGCAGGTGTTCACCCGCGAGGTGCTGCTGGAGCAGGTCTGGGGCTACCGCCACGCGGCGGACACCCGTCTGGTCAACGTCCATGTGCAGCGCCTGCGTTCCAAGATCGAGAAGGACCCGGAGCGCCCCGAGATCGTGGTGACCGTCCGCGGCGTCGGTTACAAGGCGGGACCCAGCTGACGTGACGGAGCGGGCAGACGACACCCCGTCGGGTTCCGCGACCGACGGGGCGGGGGCCGTGCGCGGCGACGTGCTGAGTTCGACCACCCGTCGCCGACGCGGCCCTTCCGGCGTGTTCGCGCTGGTGAAGCGTCAGCTGCGCCGTCCCGCGCACCGGGTGGCCGCGCTGTACCGCCGGTCGATCCAGCTGCGCGTGGTCGCGGTGTCGCTGCTGGCGTCCATCGCGGTCGTCCTGGTGCTGGGCGTGGTCGTGGTGGCGCAGGTGCGCACCGGCCTGCTCGGAACCAAGACGGACGCCGCCCGCGCGCAGGCCCGGATCGGCTTCCAGGTCGAGCAGAAGAAGATCGACGAGGCCCGGGACCAGAAGCTGCGGGGCACCGCCGACCCGACCGTCGACGAGATCGGCACCTGGCTGCTGCGGCAGGTCAACGACCTGGCCGGGAGCGGGCAGACCGTCTACTCGGTGATCGCGATGTCCCCCGGCACCGGCGCCGTCGTCCCCGACGGGGGCGGCTTCGCGCCGCGCTACTCGGGCGACATCCAGCCGATCAGCATCCCGGACACCCTGCGGGCCAAGCTGGCCGCCGAGCCCGGCCAGATGTTCGACCAGCCGACCCGGATCCAGCGCTCGCCCGGCAGCAGCGTCACGTCCGAGCCAGGGCTGGCCCTCGGCATGCAGTTCCGCGGCCCGGCGGAGACCTCGTACCAGCTGTTCTACGTCTTCTCCTTCGGTCAGGAGACCGACACCCTCAACCTGGTCACCGGCACCCTGGCGACCGCCGGGGTGTTCGTGGTGATCCTCATGGGCGGCATCGCCTGGGTCGTGGTGCGCCAGGTGGTCACCCCGGTCCGGATGGCCGCCGGGATCTCCGAGCGGCTCGCCGACGGGCACCTGGAAGAGCGGATGAAGGTCACCGGGACGGACGACATCGCCCGCCTCGGGGAGTCCTTCAACCGGATGGCCAACGCCCTCCAGGCGCAGATCCGCCAGCTGGAGGAGCTGTCCCGGGTGCAGCGGCGCTTCGTCTCGGACGTCTCGCACGAGCTGCGCACCCCGCTGACCACGGTCCGGATGGCCGCCGACCTCATCTACGACAGCCGCGAGGACCTGGACCCGATGGCGGCCCGCTCGGCGGAGCTGCTGCAGGGCCAGCTGGACCGCTTCGAGTCGCTGCTCGCCGACCTGCTGGAGATCAGCCGCTTCGACGCCGGCGCCGCGATCCTGGACGCCGAGCCGGTCGACCTGCGCGAGATCGTCGCCCGGGTGGTGGAGGCCGCCGAACCGCTCGCCGAGGCCAAGGGCAGCGCCGTGGTGATCCGCGGCGACGGCGAGCCGGTGCTGGCCGAGGTGGACTCCCGCCGGATCGAGCGCATCCTGCGCAACCTGGTGGTCAACGCGCTGGAGCACGGCGAGGGCCGCGACGTGGTGGTCCGGCTGGGCTCGGCGGACGGCGCGGTCGCGGTCGGCGTGCGCGACTACGGCATCGGCCTCAAGCCGGGCGAGGCGTCCCGGGTGTTCCACCGCTTCTGGCGGGCCGACCCGTCCCGGGTGCGGACCACCGGCGGCACCGGCCTCGGCCTGTCCATCGCGGTCGAGGACGCCCACCTGCACGGCGGCTGGCTCCAGGCCTGGGGCGAGCCCGGCGGCGGCTCGCACTTCCGGCTCACCCTGCCGCGCACCCGCGGCGGCGAGATCAGCCGGGCGCCGTTCCGGCTGGAGCCGGAGGACTCCCGCAACAACCGGGGCCTGGGCGCGCAGGGCACGCCGTACCGGCGGGCGATCAGCCCGGCCGGCTCGACGGCGACGGCCGCCGTCGAGGAGCAGGCGGAGACGCCGGAGACGGTGAGCGGCGGCCTCGGCAGCGGGCTCGGCGGGGTGCTGAACATCGGCCCCGGGCTGGGCCGGCGCAAGCTGCCGGAGGGTCCGCGCGCGGACCCCTCGGGCGTGTGGACGGCCGCCGGGTACGGGGCCACCGGCGCCCAGGTGATGGTGGACCCGACGCCGGGACGGCCGTCGGTGGCACAGCGGACGGCGGAGCCGGACGCGACGGGTGGGACGACGGACGCGGAGGGGTCGCAGCGTGCGAAGGACGAGCAACAGGACTGAGCCGCGGCTCCTCGCGGTGGTCGGCGGGCTGCTCGGCGCCCTGGTGGCGAGCGGCTGCGCGGCCATGCCGGATTCCGGCGGCATCACCAGGGTGGAGCTCTCCCAGGGCTCGGCCGACAAGGACCTGCAGGCCCGGGTCTACCCGGTGGCGCCCGCCCGGGGCGCCAAGCCGCGCGAGCTGCTGAACGGGTTCCTGGACGCGGTGACCGCCGACGAGGGGTACGACACCGCGCGCAAGTACCTCACCGAGAGCGCCGCCGCCACCTGGAACCCGGACGCCGGGACGAAGGTGCTCTCCGCCACCGGCATCCCGGTCGGCCAGGACGTCACCGACGCGGACACCACGGCGTCGTTGCAGGTGAGCGGGCAGCTGGTGGCCGGCGTCGACGAGCGGCACTCGTACGCGCGGGTCGCCGGGCAGAACAACGACTCGTCCGACTTCACCTTCGTCCGGCAGAAGGACGGCGAGTGGCGGATCGACAAGCTGGCGCCCGGCGTGATCATGAACGAGACGAACTTCCGGAACAGCTTCCGGCAGGTCGAGCGGTTCTTCTACACCGCGCCCGACCCGTCCTCGGTGGTGTCCGGGAGCACCGGCCAGGAGGTGCTGCTCGCCGACCCGGTCTACCTGCGGCGCCGGATAGACCCGCTCACCTCGGCCGTCCGGGCGCTCGTCGACGGCCCCTCCGTCTGGCTCTCGCCGGTGGTCCGCACGGCGTTCCCGGCCGGCACCACGGTCGACAAGGTGAGCATCGACGACAACCGGGTCGCCCACGTGCAGCTCGGCAAGGCGGACACCGGCGAGCCGATGGCCTGCCGGCGGATGGCGACCCAGCTCTTCTACACCGTCGCCGACCAGGGCAAGGGCCAGATCACGCGGCTGGAGCTGAAGGGGCCGCACGGCTCCTGCACGGCCGCCCGCGGTGACTCGCCGTCCACCGGCCCCGGTGCCCTGGCCGGGTCGACGACGGCGACGCAGTACTACCAGCGTGCCGACGGAGCCCTGGTGGCGACCGACGAGGTGCGCCCCGGCGATCCGGTCCGCGGGGTCCTCGGCAAGCCGCAGTCGAACACCAAGCCGCCGCTCGGCGCCTTCGCGGTCAGCCGCACCGGCTCCCAGGCCGCCGCGATCAGCGAGGACGGCCACCAGGTCTGGTCGGTGCCGCTGTCGGACAGCGCGGTGGCCATGGGCGAGCCGGTGCTCACCTCGCCGGCCAAGGGCGGCGACAAGGAGGACGGCTTCGCCTCGCCCACCTGGGACGGCCGCGGCGACCTCTGGGTGGTGGACCGCAACAAGCAGGCCCCGCGGGTGGTGATGGTGCGCGGCGCCAAGTCGTACACCGTGCCGGTCGAGGGGCTGACCGGCCAGACCGTGCAGGCGCTGAAGATCTCCTCGGACGGCGTCCGGGTCGCCGTGGTGGCCAGGACCCCGGGCTCGGCCGTCCGCTCGCTGTGGTTCGGCCTGGTCGTGCACGACGGCACCCCGCAGGCGCCGACCGTGAAGATCACCGCGCTGCACCGGGCCGCTCCCACGCTCACCGACGTCGCCTCGGTGTCCTGGGCGGAGACCGACCAGCTGCTGGTGCTCGGCAAGGAGGCCGACCGGACCCAGCAGCTGTACTTCATCAGCACGGACGGCTCGCAGAGCACCGAGACCCAGCTGCAGAGCGCCGAGAGCATGCTGACCGTCTCGGCCTCGGAGTCCCGCGGGGACAGCCTGACCCAGACGCCGCCGGTGCTCGCGATGGGCGAGGTCAAGCAGACGGACGGCAAGCCGAGCGAGATCAAGGCCTTCCGCCTGGTCAACAACCAGTGGCGGGAGACCTCGCTGATCGACAAGCCGCGGTCCTTCTTCTACGCGGGCTGACGCCGCGTCCGGGCGGGGCCTCCGGCCCGGCCCGGCGGGGTGTCGGCGGCCGCGGTGACGGTCAGTCGGACGGGCGCACCGTGGCCGCGACGGTGGCGCCCGCCCGGACCGGGAGGCCGGCGTCGGCCAGCGCCCGGGCGGCCTCGGTGAGGCTGGCCCCGGTGGTCACCAGGTCGTCCACCAGCACCGGGTGACGGCCCGCCAAGCTCCCCGGTCCCGCCAGGCTCCCCGGTCCCGCCAGGCCCGCGCGCCCGGTCCGGGCGCGCGGCAGCACGGTGAGCGCGCCGTGCAGGTTGCGGCGCCGTTCGGCCGCGTTCAGCCCGGCCTGGTCGGCGACCGGCCGGGCGTGCCGCAGCAGCGGCGCGGCCCGCACGTCCAGGCCGGCCCTGCGCAGCGAGCGGGCGGCCGCCCCGGCCAGCCGCAGCGTCGGATCGTGCCCGCGGGCGCGGACGGCCGAGCGCGCCGAGGGCATCGGGACCAGCAGCAGAGGTGCGGCCCCGGCTCGCGCCCCCAGGGCGGAGCGCACCGCCCGGCCGAGGGCCTCGCCGAGCGGCGCGGCCAGCCGCAGCGCGCCCCGCTCCTTGTGGGCGAGCAGCAGCTGCCGGACCGGACCGGTGTACGGCGCGGCGGCGTGCGTCCAGGGCAGCGGGGTGGGGGCGGGCCGTGCGGTGGCCAGCGCGTGCCGGCAGGCCGGGCAGAGCTGGGTGCGCTCGCTGCCGCAGCCCGCGCAGTCGGCGGGCAGCAGGACGTCCAGCAGCCCGGCCAGTGCGTGGCCGAACGGCCCCTGGGCGGACGGCGGACGGGCGGGGGAGGGGAACGGCGGCACGGCTGCTCCTGGCGGCGGCAGGCACGGAGAGTCAGCACAGAATCGGCCGTACGGGGGGCGTTGTCCAGGTATTTACCCTTACTTCACCCGCGAGAGGGTAGACAGGGTGGACCAGCTTGACCGCCCGACCGCAGTATCGGGTCATACCCTCCTTATCGCCTGGGGAGGCGAAAAACCCGTGTGAGGTGTTCGATAAGGCCCAGGGGGTTTCAAACGTCCCTGGTGGGGAGGAAGTGAGGTGAGGGCCAGTCGTTTCCGCCGCTGGCGGCGGGGACGGGGGGCCGGCAGTGGATGGGCTGGTCCAGCTGGGTCTCAGTCCGGTCCGGTAGCACCCGGATCGGCGTCAGCACGAGGGATCGGAGTTCTGCGTGGACATCGTCGTCAAGGGCCGCAAGACCGAGGTGCCCAAGAGGTTCCGCGAGCACGTGGCCGAGAAGCTGGAGAAGGTCCAGAAGTTCGACGCCAAGGCCATCAGCCTCGACGTCGAGGTGTCCAAGGAACACAACCCGCGGCAGGCCGACCGCTCCGACCGGGTGGAGATCACTCTCCGCAGCCGCGGCCCCGTGATCCGGGCGGAAGCCGCCGCCGGTGACCCGTACGCGGCGCTCGACCTGGCTTCCGCGAAGCTCGACGCGCAGCTGCGCAAGTCCGCGGACCGGCGTCGGGTGCACAAGGGCGGCGCGAACGGCCGCACCCCGATCAGCGTCGCCGAGGCGACCGCGGCCCTGGCCGCGCTGCCGGAGACGACGGCGCCGGAGGGCGAGACGAACGGCGCCGTCCGCAAGACCATGATGGGATCCCTGGAAGTGGAGGGCGAAGGCCCGCTGGTGGTCCGGGAGAAGACGCACCCGGCCGCCCCCATGGCGCTGGACCAGGCGCTCTACGAGATGGAGCTGGTCGGCCACGACTTCTACCTCTTCGTGGAGAAGGACAGTGGCCTGCCGAGCGTGGTCTACCGCCGGCACGGTTACCACTACGGCGTCATCCACCTGCAGACCGACCTCGCGGCCGGCCCGGGTGGCGGGGCGGGCGGCGCGATCGGCGGGGCCGACGACGAGGACTGACCGTCCGAACAGCGATGGAGGGGTGACCCCGGCGGCCGTGGCCGCCGGGGTCACCGGCGTTCGGGGGCGGTTGGGTTCGAACGGCGGCACGGTTCGAACAGCGGTGCGTCGAGGGTGCGGTGTGGTTCCAACGGCGGTGCGTCGAGGGCGGTCTCGCGCCCCGGACGGACGGGTCACCCGTTGCGGGGGAATCGGCATCGGAGCGTGACCGGGGCGGCGCCGGGGCGTGGAATGATTGGCGCACGACGACCCGCGAAGGGGGAGGAGCGGATGGGGGATCACTTCGGGCTGGGGCCCGGGGTCGGGCCAGGGCTGCCGTTGGGGGCGGAGGATGAGCCCGCGTACGAGCCGCACCGGGGTGAACCGATCCGCGTGTTGGTGGTGGACGACCACGCGCTGTTCCGTCGGGGGCTGGAGATCGTCCTCGCGGAGGAGCCGGACATCAAGGTCGTCGGCGAGGCGGGGGACGGCGCCGAGGCCGTGCTGAAGGCCGCCGACCTGCTGCCCGACATCATCCTCATGGACGTCCGGATGCCGCGCCGCAGCGGGATCGAGGCCTGCACGGCGATCAAGGACGTGGCACCGAGCACCAAGATCATCATGCTGACGATAAGCGACGAGGAGGCCGACCTCTACGAGGCGATCAAGGCGGGGGCCACCGGCTACCTGCTCAAGGAGATCTCCACCGACGAGGTCGCCACCGCGATCCGCGCGGTCGCCGACGGGCAGTCGCAGATCAGCCCCTCGATGGCGTCCAAGCTGCTCACCGAGTTCAAGTCGATGATCCAGCGCCGCTCCGACGACCGGGACCTGGTGCCCGCGCCCCGGCTCACCGACCGGGAGCTGGAGGTGCTCAAGCTGGTGGCGACCGGGATGAACAACCGGGAGATCGCCAAGGAGCTGTTCATCAGCGAGAACACCGTGAAGAACCACGTGCGCAACATCCTGGAGAAGCTCCAGCTGCACTCGCGGATGGAGGCGGTGGTGTACGCGATGCGGGAGAAGATCCTCGAAATAGGGTGAGCCTGGCGGGACTTAGCGGTCCGCCAGCAGCTTCTCCAGGGTCGGGCGCAGCCGCTCGTCGTGCAGCGTCCCGACCCGCACCGCGTCGCAGCCGACCCAGTCGGCCGCCTCGCGCAGCGCCGTCGCCAGCGCCTCGACGTGCCGGGCGCCCCGCCCCGGACCGTCCAGGGAGACCTGCCGGGCGACCAGGGTGCGCCCCTCGCGGGCCGGGTCGACCCGGCCGACCAGCCGGCCGCCGGCCAGCAGCGGCATCGCGAAGTAGCCGTGCACCCGCTTGTGCTTGGGCGTGTAGGCCTCCAGCCGGTGCGTCATGCCGAAGATCCGCTCGGTGCGGGCGCGGTCCCAGACCAGCGAGTCGAACGGCGAGAGCAGCGTGGTGCGGTGGCGCCCGCGCGGGGCGGTGGCGAGGGCGGCCGGGTCGGCCCAGGCCGGGGCCGGGGCGCCGTCCGGGCCCCAGCCGGCCACCTCGACCGGGACGAGCCCGCAGTCGGCGAGCACCGGGTCCAACTGCTCGGCGCGCAGCCGGTGGTAGTCCAGCAGGTCGGCCCGGGTGGCCACGCCGAGCGCGGCGCCGGCCTGGGCGACCAGGGTGCGCACGCACTCCCCGTCCGACCGCTCCTGCCCCAACAGGGCGTCCGGGATGGCCTGTTCGGCCAGTGCGTAGACCCGCTTCCAGCTCCGGCGCTCGGTGCAGACCACGTCGCCGAAGGCCAGCGCGCGCTCGACCGCGATCTTGGTGTCGGACCAGTCCCACCACTCGGCGGTCTTCTTGGCGCCGCCCAGCTCGGTGGAGGTCAACGGCCCCTCGGCCCGCAGCTTGTCCAGCACGGCGCGGTAGGTCTCGGGCGGGACCTGGTGGCCCCAGAGGTGGCCGCGGTCGCGGTAGCGGCGGCGCCGGAAGGCGAACAGCGGCCACTCCTCGACCGGCAGGAGGCAGGCCGCGTGCGACCAGTACTCGAAGCTCGTGCCGCCGCCCCAGTACGCCGCCTCGACGGCCGGGCGGCCGACCGCGCCGAGGCGGGCGTACGGCACCAGCTCGTGCGAGCGGGCGAGCACCGAGATGGTGTCCAGCTGGACGGCGCCCAGGTGCCGCAGCACCCCGCGCACCCCGCCGCGGCGGTCCGGCGCGCCCAGCAGGCCCTGGGCGCGCAGGGCGATCCGGCGGGCGTCGTCCGCGCTGAGGACGGCGGCGGGGGCGGGGCTGGCGGCAGCGGCGGTCATGCCGGGGAGCGTAGTCCGGGGCACCGACAGCGCGGGCCCGGGGCCCGGACGGAGCGCCCGGGTCCGGGCGGAGGGCTCAGGCCAGGTCGGAGGGCAGCAGGGAGGCGATCCAGGAGTCGTGGAAGGCGCCGCGCTGCTCGGCGTACGAGCGCAGGGTGCCCTCGAAGCGGTAGCCGGCCTTCTCGGCGACCGCGCGGGAGCCGTCGTTGCCGACGTAGGCCAGCCACTCCAGGCGGCGCAGGCCCAGCTCGCGCAGGCCGTAGTGGGAGACGGCGCGCGCGGCCTCGGTGGTGTAGCCGCGGCCGCGGAACTCCTTCACGGCCCACCAGCCGATCTCGGCGCAGCCCGGGTCCTGGGGGCGCAGGACGAGCCCCTGGGAGCCGACCAGGGTGCCGGACTCGCGCTCGAACACGCACCAGATCAGGTTCGCCCCGGTGCGCCGGCCCTCGATGGCGAGATCGCGTACGAAGAACTCGGCGTCCTCGCGGCGGTAGGGCGACGGGACGACCGTCCAGCGCTGGATCTCCGGATCCTGGCAGGCGGCGTAGACCGCGTCGATGTCCGACTCCTGCGGGGGGCGCAGGACCAGTCGGTCGGTGGTGAGGGCGGGAAGTTCGGCGCGAAGTTCGTCCATGAACGGATTATTCCGCCAGGGGAGGAAGGCGGGCATCCGATTATTCGCCCGCCTTGGCGTCCAACTCCACGACCCGCCGACCGTTTTGTCCCGGTGGACGGTGCTATCGGGCCATGTGCTCGCCAGGGTGACACGGGAATACCGTGCTGACGCACCTCCCGGGGGGTTGGACTCCTCGCATACGATGGCCCGTGCGGTGGGGTGGACCCGCCGTGCAGTCGTCCAGTGCCAATACAGGCAAGGAGCCCGCTCATCGTGTCCGTCTTCGACAAGATCCTGCGCGCCGGCGAGGGCAAGATCCTTCGCAAGCTGCAGCGGATTGCCGCCCAGGTCAACTCCATCGAAGAGGACTTCGTCAACCTCACCGACGCCGAGCTGCGCGCACTGACCGACGAGTACAAGCAGCGGCTCGCGGACGGCGAGACCCTGGACGACATCCTCCCCGAGGCGTTCGCCACCGTCCGTGAGGCCGCCAAGCGCGTGCTCGGCCAGCGGCACTACGACGTCCAGCTCATGGGCGGCGCCGCGCTGCACCACGGGTACGTCGCCGAGATGCGCACCGGTGAGGGCAAGACCCTCGTCGGCACGCTGCCCGCGTACCTGAACGCGCTGACGGGCAAGGGCGTCCACCTGATCACCGTCAACGACTACCTCGCCGAGCGCGACTCGGAGTGGATGGGCCGGGTGCACCGCTTCCTCGGCCTCGAAGTCGGCGTGATCCTGGCCAACATGACGCCCGCCGAGCGCAAGCGCCAGTACGGGATGGACATCACGTACGGCACGAACAACGAGTTCGGCTTCGACTACCTGCGCGACAACATGGCCTGGTCGCAGGACGAACTCGTCCAGCGCGGCCACTACTTCGCGGTCGTCGACGAGGTCGACTCGATCCTGATCGACGAGGCCCGTACCCCGCTGATCATCTCCGGCCCGGCCGACCAGGCGACCAAGTGGTACGCCGACTTCTCCAAGCTGGTCCTGCGCCTGAAGATCGACCGGGACTACGAGGTCGACGAGAAGAAGCGCACGGTCGGCATCCTGGAGGAGGGCGTCAGCCGGGTCGAGGACTACCTGGGCATCGACAACCTCTACGAGTCGGTGAACACCCCGCTGGTCGGCTTCCTGAACAACGCCATCAAGGCGAAGGAGCTGTACAAGCGGGACAAGGACTACGTCGTGATGAACGGCGAGGTCATGATCGTCGACGAGCACACGGGCCGCATCCTGGCCGGCCGCCGCTACAACGAGGGCATGCACCAGGCGATCGAGGCCAAGGAGGGGGTGGAGGTCCAGAACGAGAACCAGACCCTGGCCACCATCACCCTGCAGAACTTCTTCCGCCTGTACGACAAGCTCGCGGGCATGACCGGTACCGGCACCACCGAGGCCGCCGAGTTCCACCAGATCTACAAGCTCGGCGTGGTGCCGATCCCGACCAACAAGACGCCGCTGCGCATCGACCAGCCCGACCTGATCTACAAGTCGGAGCCGGCCAAGTTCGCCGCCGTGGTCGAGGACATCGCCGAGAAGCACGAGAAGGGCCAGCCGGTGCTGGTCGGCACCGTGTCGGTCGAGAAGTCCGAGTACCTGTCGCAGGAGCTGCGCAAGCGCGGCATCCCGCACGAGGTGCTGAACGCCAAGCACCACGAGCGCGAGGCGCAGATCGTCGCGCAGGCCGGCCGCAAGGGCGCCGTCACCGTCGCCACCAACATGGCCGGCCGAGGCACCGACATCATGCTGGGCGGCAACTCCGACCACCTCGCGGCGGCCGAGCTGGCGCAGCGCGGGCTCACCCCGACGGACACCCCGGAGGAGTACGAGGCCGCCTTCCCGGCCGCGCTGGAGAAGGCCAAGGCCTCGGTGAAGGCCGAGCAGGACGAGGTCAAGGAGGCCGGCGGCCTCTACGTCCTCGGCACCGAGCGGCACGAGTCCCGCCGGATCGACAACCAGCTGCGCGGCCGCTCCGGCCGTCAGGGCGACCCGGGCGAGTCCCGCTTCTACCTGTCGCTGGGCGACGACCTGATGCGCCTGTTCAAGGCCGGCATGGTCGAGCGCGTGCTCTCGATGGCCAACGTCCCCGAGGACGTGCCGATCGAGTCCAAGATGGTCACCCGCGCCATCGCCTCCGCGCAGACCCAGGTCGAGCAGCAGAACTTCGAGATCCGCAAGAACGTCCTCAAGTACGACGAGGTGCTCAACCGCCAGCGCGAGGTCATCTACGGCGAGCGCCGCCGGGTGCTGGAGGGCGAGGACCTCCAGGAGCAGGTCGGCCACTTCATGGACGACACCGTCGAGGCGTACGTCCGCGCGGCCACCGGCGAGGGCTTCGAGGACGACTGGGACCTGGACAAGCTCTGGACCGCGCTCAAGCAGCTCTACCCGGTCACCCTGGACCTGGAGGAGCTGGAGGAGGAGGCCGGCGGCCCGGCCGGGCTGACCCCCGAGTTCCTGATCAAGTCCGTCCAGGAGGACATCCAGGGCCAGTACGGCGCCCGCGAGGACCAGCTGGGCGCGGAGATCATGCGCGAGCTGGAGCGCCGGGTCGTGCTGTCGGTGCTGGACCGCCGCTGGCGCGAGCACCTCTACGAGATGGACTACCTCCAGGAGGGCATCGGCCTGCGGGCCATGGCGCAGCGCGACCCGCTGGTCGAGTACCAGCGCGAGGGCTTCGACATGTTCACCGCGATGATGGAGGGCATCAAGGAGGAGTCCGTCGGCTACCTGTTCAACCTGGAGGTCCAGGTCGAGCAGCAGGTCGAGGAGGTCCCGGTCGAGGACGCCCAGGTGGCGCTCGACAAGCTGGAGAAGGACGCCGCCCGCCCGGAGATCAAGGCCAAGGGCCTGGAGGCCCCGAAGCCGCAGCGGCTGCACTACACGGCCCCCTCGGACGAGGTCGGCGGCGGTGTCATCGAGGGCGACTTCGACGACCTCGCGCCGGAGGACGAGGGCGACGGGATGACCCGCGCCGAGCGCCGCAAGGCCGCCAAGTCGGCCAAGGGCCGCCGCCGCAAGGGCTGAGCCGGCCGCCGGCCACCAGCCAGGACGCCACGCAGGGCGCCGTTCCCGGACCGGGACGGCGCCCTGCGCCGTTCCGTACCACCGGGCGTGTGGTCCGTACCGGCGGGTGTGCGGCGGGGCGTTCACCGGGCCTCCACGGCGGTGCACTGCCACTGCCCGGCGGGGCCGCGCTGCTCCAGCCGGAAGGCCACCATGTGGTGGCGCCGGCCGAGGTCGACCCGCACGCAGGCCTCGACCGCGTCGGGTGAGGGCGAGCGGTCGTGCACCGGGCCGAGCCGGGGCCGGTCGGCGGGGCCGCCGCGGCGCAGCGCGCCGGCCCGGACCAGCGAGGCGAGCTGCCCGTAGCCGTCCAGGCTGGTGTGCCGCATCAGCTGGCCGGAGGGCCGGGCGCCGGTGAGCACCTCGACCAGCTGGCGGGCGAACCGGGCGGCCAAGGCTCCGGAGCCCGGCCCGGCGTTCGGCCCCGAGCCCGGCCCGGGGGCGCCGGTGCAGGCGGCGCGCGGGTGGCGCGGGCGGCGGCCGGCCGGCTCGCAGCCGCCGGCGTCACGCGGACGGCGGTACGGGCGGGCGGCGGGGTGGGCGCTGTACCGGACGGTCACGGGGTGGCTCCTCGGCTGGGTGGTGCGGGTACGGACGGGTCCAGGCTGGGGGCGTCCCGCGCGGGGCGGCAACGGGTTTCCGGGGCGGCCGGGACGGGTCGCCGAATTCACCTATCCGGGGGAACCGGCCTGTGCGGCGCCGGGCCGGAGGGGCCGTCCGACGGCGCCCGGTTGACGTGCGGGGACGGGCCGTACGGTCCAAAAGGGGACGCTCCGGCTGGGCGGACCGGGTGGCGGCGCCCGGCCTCCGCATTGCGCCGTACGGGCGCGGCGCGCACCATCGGAGCCTGACCGGGAGCGGACCGCCGGGCTCCCACGACGAGGGACGGCCGGTATGACGACACGGGTGGCGGCCCCGGCGGCCGCGGGCACCGCCCCGCCTGCCGGCGAAGGCGTGCCGCGGTACGGCGTGGTGCTGGGCGGCGGCGGGATGCTCGGCGCGGCCTGGACGGTCGGCGCGCTGTGCGCCGTCGAGGAGGCCACCGGGCGGCAGCCGGGCGGGGCCGACGTCCTGCTGGGCACCTCGGCGGGTGCGATCCTCGCCGCGATGCTGGCCGGCGGCGTCCGCCCCGAGCAGCTGCGCGACCACCAGCGCGGCCTGCCGATCACCGAGGGGCCGCTGGCCGGGACGGCCTTCGACTACGACACCGCCGTCGGCGGCGCGCTGCCGCCCCGCCCCCGGGCCGGGATCGGCTCGCCCGGCCTGCTGCGGGACGCCGTCCGGCACCCGCGCGAGTACCCGCTGCTGACCATGGTCTCGGCGATCGCGCCGCACGGCCGCGGCTCGCTGGCGCCGGTCGGCGAGCTGGTGCGCGGCCTGCTCGGCGACGGCGGAGGGCCGGAGCCCGGCGGCGGGGGATCGCCGCTGCGGGTGGTGGCCGTGGACTACCGCAGCGGCCGCCGGGTGGTCTTCGGCGACCCGGACGCCCCGGCCGTCCCGGTGCCCGACGCCGTGATGGCCTCCTGCGCGATCCCCGGCTGGTTCGCGCCGGTGCGGCTGGACGGCTCGGCGTACGTGGACGGCGGCTGCTGGTCCGCCACCAACGCCGACCTGATGCTCGGCCGGGGGCTGGACGAGGTGTACGTGCTGGCCCCGATGGCCCTGCGGCTGGACCCGAGGCCGGGGCGGGCCGGGCGGCGGGGCCGGGAGGACCGGAAGGGGCAGGACGGCCGGCGCGGGAGCGACACCCTGGCCGCCCTGCGCGAGTGGCGCGCCCGGGACCGTCCGCGCGGCGTGCTCGCCCAGCTGGTGAGCCGCTACCGCCACGCCGTCACCCGGCAGCTGCTGCGCGAGGCCGCCCTGCTGCGGGCCGAGGGCGTCCGGGTGCGGCTGCTCGCGCCGACCCTGGCGGACCTCGCGGTGATGGGCCCGAACATGATGGACCCGGCCCGCCGCGGCGCCGTCCTGGAGAGCGCCCTGCGCACCAGCCGGGAGGCGCTCCGGGCCTAGCGCGGGCCCGGCACGGGCACCGCCCGGCCCCAGCCGGCCCCGGCCGCGGGCGCCCGCCCCCGGACCAGGGGTGATCACGGGCGGCCCGGCGGCGCTTATTCTTGGGGCGCTGGAGACTGTGCTGCTGGACGAACCCCGCTGGACGAACCGGAGAGTGCCCCCGATGCGCGTGTACGTGCCCACCACCCTGGCCGGCCTGGCGGCGGCGCACGAGGGCGGCGCCCTGGACCAGTCCGCCGCGTACGCGGTGACGCCCGCGCTGCGCGAGTGGTACGTCAGCGACGACCTGGAGGAGCTGGAGTACGCGGCGCTGAACCGGGCCGCCCAGTCCTCGCTGCGGCTGCTGGCCGCCGACCCGGGGGCCCCGCGCCGCCGGGTGGTGGTGGCGCTGGACGTGGCGGACGGGTCGGTGCGGCCGTTCCCCGGCGACGAGTACCAGGACCAGGCCTCGCTCGGCCGGGTGGTGCTGGCCGGCCCGGTGCGGCTGGCCAAGGCGGCCGCGGTGCACGCCGACGTGTCCGACGACGAGGTGGTCACGGACGTCGCGGCGGCGGTGGCGGCGGTGGCCGCGGCCGACGCCGGCGACCAGGACGCCCAGTTCACCGTGGACGGCGCCGAAGACCACGACCTGCTCTGGTTCGCGACCCAGGAGATCCCCTCCCTGCTCGGGTGAGTTCCGCCCTACCGGCGTGTCACCCGGCCGGGTTACCGTTTCACCCCGTGCGCACTCACATCGTTTGGGACTGGAACGGCACGCTCTTCCACGACATGGAGGCCGTGCTCGGGGCGAGCAACGCCGCGTTCGCGACCATCGGCGTCGGGCCGATGACGCTCCAGGAGTACCGCGAGCAGTACGAGATCCCGATCCCCCGCTTCTACCAGCGCCTGCTCGGCCGGACGCCCTCCGCGGAGGAGTGGCTGAGGCTCGACGACGCGTTCCACGACCGCTACCGGGAGCTCAGCCCGTCCTGCGGGCTGACCGAGGGCGTGCGCGAGCTGTTGGACGGCTGGCGGGAGGCCGGGAACAGCCAGTCGCTGCTGTCGATGTACGAGCACGACAAGCTGGTGCCGCTGGTCGACACCTTCGGCCTGAGCAGCGGTTTCCTGCGGGTGGACGGCCGCAGCGGCCCGTCCGGCGGCCAGAAGGCGGAGCACCTGACCCGGCACCTGGCCGCGCTGGGCGAGCGGGTGGACCCGGCCCGTACGGTGCTGATCGGCGACGCCGCGGACGACGCCCTGGCGGCGCTGGGCGCGGGCGCCCACGCGGTGCTCTACACCGGCGGTTCGCACACCCGGGAGAAGCTGGAGCCGGTCGGCGTCCCGGTGGTGGACAGCCTGGCCGAGGCGGTCGAGCTGGCGGGCCGGATCACGGGCTGAACCCCGGGCCCGTCCGGAAGGGGCGGGACGGGATACCGGCGGACGTGGCGGGCGCCACGTCCGCCGTCCGCGTGTCTGAGCGGGCGGATCGCGCCCCGGCTGGTCAGGCTGGTGTCACACCCGACCAGCCCCAGGACGGAGCCCGCCATGCCCATCGACGCAGTCACCGAGGTGCCGGTCCCGGTCAACGAGCCGGTGCGGGCGTACGCGCCCGGCAGCCCGGAGCGGGACCGGCTGGTGCGGCGGCTGGACGCCCTGGCGGCCGAGCAGGTCCCGCTGCCGATGACGATCGGCGGCGAGCAGCGCTTCGGCGGCGGCGAGCGGATCGAGGTGGTGCAGCCGCACCACCACGCCGCCAAGCTGGGCGTGCTCGGCAACGCCACCCGGGAGGACGCCCGGGCGGCGGTGGACGCGGCGCTGGCCGCCGGCCGGCAGTGGCGCTCGCTCTCCTTCGACGACCGCGCGGCGGTCTTCCTGCGCGCCGCCGACCTGTTGGCCGGGCCCTGGCGGGAGACGCTCAACGCGGCCACCATGCTCGGCCAGTCCAAGACCGCGCAGCAGGCGGAGATCGACTCGGCGTGCGAGCTGATCGACTTCTGGCGGTTCAACGTGGGGTTCGCCCGGCAGATCCTGGCGGACCAGCCGATCTCCTCGCCCGGCGTGTGGAACCGCACCGACCACCGCCCGCTGGAAGGTTTCGTCTACGCGGTCACCCCGTTCAACTTCACCGCGATCGCCGGCAACCTGCCGACCGCCCCCGCGCTGATGGGCAACACCGTGGTCTGGAAGCCCGCGCCGACCCAGACCCTGGCCGCGTACCACCTGATGCGGCTGCTGGAGGCGGCCGGCCTGCCGCCCGGGGTGATCAACCTGGTGACCGGCGACGGCCTCCAGGTCTCCCCGGTGGTGCTCGCCGACCCGGCGTTCGCGGGGCTGCACTTCACCGGCTCCACCGCCACCTTCCGCTCCCTGTGGCAGACCGTCGGCGCCAACATCGGCGGCTACCGCACGTACCCGAGGATCGTCGGCGAGACCGGCGGCAAGGACTTCCTGCTGGCCCACCGCTCGGCCGACCCGGAGATCCTGAAGACCGCGCTGATCCGCGGCGCCTTCGAGTACCAGGGCCAGAAGTGCTCGGCGCTCTCCCGCGCCTACCTGCCGCGCAGCCTCTGGCAGCGGATCAAGGACGACTTCCTGGCCGAGGTGGACGCGCTCGCGGTGGGCGACGTGACCGACCTGTCCAACTTCATGGGCGCCCTGATCGACCGGCGCGCCTTCGAGAAGAACCGGGACGCCATCGATCGGGCGAAGGCCGATCCGACGATCGAACTGGCGGCCGGAGGACAGTACGACGACGCGATCGGCTGGTTCGTCCGGCCGACCGTGCTGGTCTCCTCCGACCACCGGGGCGAGATCTTCCGGACCGAGTACTTCGGCCCGATCCTCGCCGTCCACGTCTACGAGGACTCCCGCTGGGACGACGTGCTGCGCCGGGTCGACGCCGGCGCCCCGTACGGCCTGACCGGCTCGGTGATCGCGCAGGATCGTTACGCCATCGCCCAGGCGGTCGAGGAGCTGCGGTTCACCGCGGGGAACTTCTACATCAACGACAAGCCGACCGGCGCGGTGGTCGGCCAGCAGCCCTTCGGCGGCGGCCGGGCCTCCGGCACCAACGACAAGGCGGGCGCCGCGCAGAACCTGCTGCGCTGGACCTCGGCCCGGTCGATCAAGGAGACCTTCGTCCCGCCGACCCACCACGGCCACCCGCACATGGGCTGAGAGTGAACACCAGGCTCCGGTTTGGACATGCTGTCCAGGACGGACCCGACTTCCTGCGGGTTTGCGCCGACCTGTCCCTGTCCACCTTCGATTGATCCGGTTAGGCTGGCTGGCGTCGTCGGGTGGCTGCAGGACGAACGGAACGTCCTACCCGCTGGGAGGGCGTTTCATGCGTGCCATGAGCCCCTTTCAGTCGGATGGTGCGGCAGGATTGCGGTGACCCGTCGGTGTACATCCACACACCACCGAGTCACGCAACGGCGCGCGACAGGAGCCAAGAAGTCATGCAGACCAAGCTGGACGCAGCCAAGGCCGAACTGCTCAAGAAGGCAGCCGCAGCCGCTGAGAACAGCCAGGTGGGGGGAGCGGCGCCGGGGGAGGGTCTGAGCAACGGCGCTCTGACCGCGTACCTGCACCACTACTACCTCCACACCGCGCCCGACGACCTGGTCGACAGAGACCCGGTCGACGTGTACGGCGCGGCCGCCTCCCACTACCGCCTGGGCCTCAAGCGCCCGCAGGGCACCGCCGAGGTGCGGGTCCACACCCCCTCGGTCGAGGAGAACGGCTGGTCCTGCGGCCACACCGTGGTCGAGGTCGTCACGGACGACATGCCCTTCCTGGTCGACTCCGTCACCAACGAGCTGTCCCGCCAGGACCGCGCGATCCACGTCGTGATCCACCCCCAGCTGGTCGTCCGCCGCGACATCACCGGCAAGCTGCTGGAGATCCTGGACGTCGACGCCTGCTCCCGCAGCCAGGCCGCCGGCACCGAGTGGCCCGCCGACGCGACCGTCGAGTCGTGGATGCACATCGAGGTCGACCGCGAGACCGACCGCGAGGACCTGCGCGCCATCGAGGCCGACCTGCGCCGCGTGCTCGGCGACGTCCGCGAGGTCGTCGAGGACTGGGGCAAGATGCGCGAGAGCGCGCTGCGCCTGGCCGACGAGCTGGCCGAGGAGCCCCCGGCCGGCCTGCCCGAGCAGGAGGTCGGCGAGGCCTGGGAGCTGATGCGCTGGCTCGCCGACGACCACTTCACCTTCCTCGGCTACCGCGAGTACGACCTGGTCGAGCACGAGGGCGAGGAGGTCCTCAAGGCCGTCGCCGGGACCGGCCTCGGCATCCTGCGCTCCGACCCGCACAGCCACGACGACGCCCACCACGCCGTCAGCGAGGCCTTCGGCCGGCTCTCCGCGCCGGTGCGCGCCAAGGCCCACGAGAAGAAGCTGCTCGTCCTGACCAAGGCCAACAGCCGGTCCACCGTGCACCGCCCGGCCTACCTGGACTACGTCGGCGTGAAGAAGTTCAACGCCGCCGGCGAGCCGGTCGGCGAGCGCCGCTTCCTCGGCCTGTTCTCCTCCGCCGCCTACACCGAGTCGGTCACCCGCATCCCGGTCGTGCGCCGCAAGGTCCAGGAGGTGCTGGAGGACTCCGGCTTCTCCAGCGAGAGCCACGACGGCCGCGACTTGCTCCAGATCATGGAGACCTTCCCGCGGGACGAGATCTTCCAGACCCCGGCCTCCGAGCTGCTCTCCATCGCGACGAGCGTGCTCTACCTCCAGGAGCGCCGCAAGCTGCGGCTGTTCCTGCGCCAGGACGAGTACGGGCGCTACTTCTCGGCGTTCATCTACCTGCCGCGCGACCGCTACACCACGCGCATCCGGCTGCTGATCACCGACATCCTCAAGGAGGAGCTGAACGGCGCCACCATCGACTACACGGTGTACGCCACCGAGTCGGTGCTGACCCGTCTGCACTTCGTCGTCCGGGTCGCCCCGGGCACCGCGCTGCCGCACCTCAGCGACACGGACATCGAGCGGATCGAGAACCGGCTGGCCGAGGCCGCCCGGTTCTGGATGGACGGCTTCCACGACCAGCTGCACACCGAGCTGGGCGAGGAGCGGGCCGCCGAGCTCGGCCACAAGTACGCCAACGCCTTCCCCGACGGCTACCGCGCCGACTTCCCGCCGCGCACCGCCGTCGCCGACATCAAGCAGATCGAGTCGCTGCACGGCGAGGGCGACTTCCGCCTGAACCTGTACCAGCCGGTCGGCGCCGGCGACGACGAGCGCCGCTTCAAGATCTACCGGGTCGGCGGCCCGATCTCGCTGACCGAGGTCCTGCCGGTGCTCCAGCGCCTGGGCGTCGAGGTGCTGGACGAGCACCCGTACGCGCTGCGCCGCTCCGACGGCAGCACCGCGTGGGTCTACGACTTCGGCCTGAAGCTGCGCGAGGCCACCGAGCTCACCGACGAGGCCCGCGAGCGCTTCCAGGAGACCTTCGCCGCCACCTGGACCGGCAAGGCCGAGAACGACGGCTTCAACGAGCTGGTGCTGACCGCCGGGCTGACCTGGCGCCAGGCGATGATGCTGCGCGCGTACGCCAAGTACCTGCGCCAGGCGGGCTCCACGTTCTCCCAGGACTACATGGAGGACGCGCTCCGCAACAACACCCACTCCACCCGGCTGCTGGTCAACCTGTTCGAGGCCCGGCTGAGCCCGAGCCACCGCGCGGGCGCCCTGGAGCTGACCGAGGGCATCCTGGAGGAGCTGTCCGGCGCCCTCGACGAGGTCGTCTCGCTGGACGAGGACCGCATCCTGCGCTCCTTCCTGAACCTCATCAAGGCCACCCTGCGGACGAACTTCTTCCAGCACGCCGCCTCCGGCGAGTGGCACTCCTACGTGTCGATGAAGTTCGACCCGAAGGCCATCCCGGACCTGCCGGCCCCGCGCCCGGCGTTCGAGATCTGGGTCTACTCGCCGCAGGTCGAGGGCGTCCACCTGCGCTTCGGCAAGGTCGCCCGCGGCGGTCTGCGCTGGTCCGACCGGCGCGAGGACTTCCGCACCGAGATCCTGGGCCTGGTCAAGGCGCAGATGGTCAAGAACACCGTCATCGTCCCGGTCGGCGCCAAGGGCGGCTTCGTCGCCAAGCAGCTGCCGGACCCGGCGGTCGACCGCGACGCCTGGCTGGCCGAGGGCGTCTCCTCGTACAAGACCTTCATCTCGGCGCTGCTCGACATCACCGACAACCTGGTCGGCGGCGAGGTCGTGCACCCGGCCGACGTGGTCCGCCACGACGAGGACGACACCTACCTGGTCGTCGCCGCCGACAAGGGCACCGCGACCTTCTCGGACATCGCCAACGGCGTCGCCGAGTCCTACGGCTTCTGGCTGGGCGACGCGTTCGCCTCCGGCGGCTCGGCCGGCTACGACCACAAGGGCATGGGCATCACCGCCCGCGGCGCCTGGGAGTCGGTCAAGCGCAACTTCCGCGAGCTCGGCGTCGACACCCAGACCGAGGACTTCACCGTCATCGGCATCGGCGACATGTCCGGCGACGTCTTCGGCAACGGCATGCTGCTCAGCGAACACATCCGCCTGGTCGCCGCCTTCGACCACCGCCACATCTTCCTGGACCCGAACCCGGAGGCGGCCTCCTCGTACGCCGAGCGCCGCCGCCTGTTCGAGCTGCCGCGCAGCTCCTGGGACGACTACGACCGGTCGCTGATCTCGGCCGGCGGCGGGGTCTTCCCGCGCAGCGCCAAGTCGATCCAGCTGACCCCGCAGGTCCGCGCCGCCCTCGGCGTGTCGGCGACCAAGCTGACCCCGGCCGAGCTGATGCGGGCCGTCCTCCAGGCCCCGGTCGACCTGTTCTGGAACGGCGGCATCGGCACCTACGTCAAGGCCTCCACCGAGACCAACGCCGAGGTGGGCGACAAGTCCAACGACGCCATCCGGGTCAACGGCGAGCAGGTCCGGGCCCGGGTCATCGGCGAGGGCGGCAACCTCGGCTGCACCCAGCTCGGCCGCATCGAGTACGCGGCCACCGGCGGCCCGGAGGGCACCGGCGGCTGGATCGACACCGACGCGATCGACAACTCGGCCGGTGTGGACACCTCGGACCACGAGGTCAACATCAAGATCCTGCTCAACCAGGTGGTCGCCGAGGGCGACATGACGGTCAAGCAGCGCAACGTCCTGCTGGCCGAGATGACCGACGAGGTCGGCCACCTGGTGCTGCGCAACAACTACGCGCAGAACGTGGTGCTGGCCAACGCCGTCGCCCAGGCGCACAGCATGGTCAACGTGCACGCCCGGATGATCAGCCGCTTCGAGTCGGCCGGGCAGCTGGACCGCGGGCTGGAGTTCCTGCCCGCCGAGCGCCAGATCCGTGAGCGCCAGCAGAACGGCCGCGGCCTCTCGCAGCCCGAGATGTCCGTCCTGCTCGCCTACACCAAGATCATCCTGGCCGAGGAGCTGCTGGCCACCGAGCTGCCGGACGACCCGTTCTTCCGCACCTCGCTGCACGAGTACTTCCCGACCGCGCTGCGGGCGAGGTTCGCCGACGCGATCGACAACCACGCGCTGCGCCGCGAGATCATCACCACGCTGATCGTCAACGACACGATCAACCGCGGTGGCTGCACCTTCGCCTTCCGCCTGAAGGAGGAGACCGGCGCGACCTACGAGGAGATCGCCCGGACGCACACCGCCGCGCGGGCCGTCTTCGACCTGGAGCCGATCTGGGCCGAGATCGAGGACCTGGACAACAAGGTCCCGGCCCGGGTGCAGACCAAGATGCGGCTGCACTCGCGGCGCCTGGTCGAGCGCGCCACCCGGTGGATGCTCAACAACCGCCGCCAGCCGCTCGACATCGCCGGCACCATCGAGTTCTTCCACGACCGGGTCAACCAGGTCTGGGCGTCGCTGCCCAAGCCGCTCCGCGGCGAGGACCTGACCTGGTTCGAGTCGATCTACGGCGAGCTCGCCGCGGCCGGGGTGCCGGAGGAGCTGGCCACCCGGATCGCCGGCCTCTCCTCGGTCTTCCCGACCCTGGACGTCGCCGAGGTCGCGGACCGCTCCGGCAAGGACGTCGCCGAGGTCGCCGACCTCTACTACGACCTGGGCGACCGGCTCCAGATCTCGCACCTGCTCGACCGCATCATCGAGCTGCCCCGCACCGACCGCTGGTCGTCGATGGCCCGGGCCGCGATCCGCGAGGACCTCTTCGCGGCGCACGCGGCGCTGACCGCCGACATCCTGGCCTGCGGCCCCGAGGGCGCCACCCCGGAGGAGCGGTACACCGCCTGGGCCGAGCTCAACGCGACCCTGCTGAACCGCGCCAAGAGCACCCTCGACGACATAAGGGGTTCGGACAACTACGAGCTGTCCAGCCTCTCGGTCGCGATGCGCGTCATCCGCACCCTGCTGCGCACCGGTTCGATGCGCTGACGGACGGCTGTACCGGAGGGGCCCGCGTCCACGGACGCGGGCCCCTTCCGCATGTCCGGCCGCCCGCCCGGAGGGCCGTCCGACGGTCCTCCGGAGAAGTCGTCCGGAGGGCCGTCCTGAGGTTCGTCAATTCCGGAGCGTGACAGCGGAATCACGCTGCGCGCGAATCGAAGTGTGGTCGGGATGTGTCCCTATGGTTAACGCGGCGTCACGAATGCCGCCATTTCTTGTCAGAGTTCCCAGCAAGTCGTGGAATTTCGCCCCAACTGCCCTTTTTGCTATCTGTTCTGACATGGCATGAGGTGCAGTAGGCTGACTCCGCGATAGGCGTCGCCGCAGGTCTCGTACCGGAACGCACTTCGATGTGGTGTGACATCGGGTGCCTTTCGGAGAGGTTCAGGCCGCCAGTCCCATTCGCGTTCCGGGGCCCGGACCGGCCCCACGCGATGCCACCTGAAGAGAGTTTCATGACGTCATTTGTGCAGGAACCCTTTTTCTGGGTCTTCATCGTGGTGATGCTCGTATCCGTCGGAGCGGCCCTCCAGGCCCGCCGGACGAACCTCGCCCTGCGACGGCGCAACGCCTCGCTGGAGGAGGAGAGCGCCCTGGCACAGCGGCAGCGCGAGGAACTCGCCGTGCTGCACGACCGCCTGCAGGGCCAGCACGCCTCCGAGCTGACGGCCGTCCGCCGGGACGCCGAGGAGGACACCAAGGCCGTCCTCAAGGCGGCGATGCGGACGCTGCAGGGCTTGGCCGACGAGCAGCAGATCGTCATCGACAAGGTGCAGCGGAAGTACGGCGACAGCCCGCAGATCCTCGCCGACCTGATGACGATCGACCACACCAACAGCCAGTTCGGCCGGCGTGCCCAGGGCATCGCGGTGCTCTGCGGCGGCTGGCTGGGCCGCCGTGAGAGCGTCGCCTCGGTCTTCGACGTGGTCCGCAGCGCCCAGGGCCGGATCCGGCACTTCGACCGGGTGCGGATCCACTCCCGGGTCAGCGTCTCGCTCGCCAGCAAGGTCGTCGAGCCGGTCGCCGTCGTGCTGTCCGAGCTGCTCGCCAACGCGACCAACTACTCCGCCCCGGACACCCCGGTGGAGGTCAGCGTCCAGGCCGTCCCCACCGGCGTCTGCCTGATCATCGACGACGCCGGCCTCGGCATGGGCCAGGAGGAGAAGGACCGCGCGTCGCTGCTCCTGAACCCGGGCGCGCCGATCAGCCTCACCAGCCTGGGCAACCCCCCGAAGTTCGGCTTCGCCGTCTCCGGCATGCTGGCCGCCCGCTACGGCTTCCGGGTCTCCGTCGACTCCGTCTCCCCGTACGGGGGCGTGCGGGCCGTGGTGCTGCTGCCGGCCGAGCTGCTCAGCAGCGAGGTCGCGGCCCCGCCCGTCGCCGAGCACACCGACTACCCCGACTACCAGGCCGCGCCGGTGGAGCAGCCCGCGCAGGCCTGGGCGCCGGGTGCCGGCCAGCGGCTCGTGTCGCTGTCCGAGCCGACGGCGCCCCTGGCCCCGGTGCCGACGCCGTACGCGGCGACGGCGGGACCGGAGACGACCGCGGACGGACTGCTGCCCCGGCGCCGCCGCCAGCGTCCCGTGTCGGTCGTCCCCACCCCGCAGGAGCCCGGTCCCGGTCGGGCCGAGGATCCGCGGGGCACCGGCCAGTACACGCCGTCCCGCCTCGGCGCGTTCCAGCGCGGCACGCTGTCCGGGCGCAACACCATGACCACGGAAGGAACCGAGATCCAGTGAGCCGCGATCTTTCCTGGGTGCTCAACGACGTACTCCAGGTACCGGGCGCCCGGCACGCTATCCTCGTCTCCGCCGACGGCCTCCTGCTCGAACGGTCCAGCGAGATCGGCCGTGACGAGGCGGAGACCAACGCCGCCGCGATGAGCTCGATGCAGTCGCTGAGCCGCGCGGTCGCCCCGTTCGTCGGCGGCGGCGCCGGGGTCTGGCGCCAGACCCTCCTGGAGTACGACCACGGCTGGATCTTCCTGATCGCGGCCGGCAGCGGCGCGTACCTGGCCGCCTCCACCGCCCCCGACGTCGACATGGAGGCGATGTCCTTCCGGATGCAGCAGCAGGTGGGCGCGCTCGGACGGGCGATGTCGGCGGCGCCGCGCCAGAGCACGCTCAGCGGCTCATGACGACCGGCGGCGAGGAACAGCGGGTCTCCGGCGGCTTCATCCGCTCCTACGTCATCACCGGTGGGCGCGCGTTACCGAGTGCGGACGACCTGTCTCTGATCACCCTGGTCACCATCGCGCCCGAGCAGGACCTCCCCGCGCTGCCGAGCCCGGAGACCCGGGCGATCTGGGAGCTGTGCTCCGGCGGCTACCTCTCGGTGGCCGAGGTCGCGGCCAGGCTGGAGCTGCCGGTGGGGGTCGTGAGGCTGCTGCTGACGGACCTGATCCGTGAGGGGCGGCTGCTGCGGCGGTCGGCCCCGCCCCCGGCCCAGGCCCCGGACCCGAGACTTCTAGAGAAGGTACTGCATGGACTTCAACGCCGGTTCGCCTGAGGACATCTACGTCCCGGGCGCGGTGACGACCGCTGTCAAGATCCTGGTCGTGGGGCACTTCGCGGTCGGCAAGACGACGCTCATCGGGGCCCTGTCGGAGATCGCCCCGCTGAGCACCGAGGAGAGCATGACGCAGGCGTCCATCCGCGTCGACGACCTCCGCGGGGCGCCGGACAAGAAGACCACGACCGTCGCCCTGGACTTCGGTCGGCTGACGCTCGGCGACGACCTGGTGCTGTACCTGTTCGGCACGCCGGGCCAGCAGCGGTTCATGCAGCTCTGGGAGGACATGGCGCGGGGGGCGCTGGGGGCGCTGCTGCTGGCCGACCCGACCCGCCTCGCGGACACCTTCCCCGTCATCGACCTGATCGAGCAGTACGGCCTGGAGTACGCGGTCGCGGTCAACAGCTTCGACCGGGAGAGCGGGTACACCGAGGACCAGCTGCGCGAGGCGCTCGACCTGCTGCCGCACACGCCGGTGGTGTTCTGCGACGCGCGGGACCAGCGCTCCTCGGCCAACGCCCTGCTGACGCTCGTCCGGCACCTGCTCGACCGCGCCTCCTGACCTCCCCACGGCTCCTCCCTCCCCCACGCCTTCCTCCCCTCACGTCTCCCGGGTCCGCACCCGCCCGGGGCCTCCTCCAAGGAACGACCCATGGAATCTCTGCAGCGACCCGTACCGCAGTCGCCTCCGCCGGGCTGCCCGATGCACGCCGGCGTGAGCACGCCGCTCTACGGGGAGATGTTCTCGGCCGACCCCGGCGCGGTCTACGACAAGCTGCGCGCCAACGGCCCGGCCGCGCCGGTGGAGTTGGCGCCGGGGGTGGACGCCACCCTGGTCACCTCGCACGAGGCCGCGCTGCGGGTGCTGCAGAACCCGGGCATGTTCGCCCGGGACTCGCGGCGCTGGGCGGCGCTGAACGAGGGCCGGGTGCCGATGGACAGCCCCGTCCTGCCGATGA
The DNA here is from genome assembly GCF_053597855.1 of Kitasatospora sp. NPDC001225. Taxonomy (NCBI): domain Bacteria; kingdom Bacillati; phylum Actinomycetota; class Actinomycetes; order Kitasatosporales; family Streptomycetaceae; genus Kitasatospora; species Kitasatospora sp. NPDC001225. The sequence continues at coordinate 7,366 of NZ_JBSFJC010000080.1, read as the reverse complement.
TGTTCTACCGGCCCAACTGCCTCTTCACGGACGGCGCCGAGCACCTGCGGCTGCGCAAGGCCGTCACCGAGAGCCTGGACCGGCTCAACGACAACCGGCTCAACCGGCACGTCGAGCGGATCGCCGGCTACCTGATCGACCAGTTCAGCGCGCTGGGCCGGGCCGACCTGCTCAACGACTACGCCAAGCTGCTGCCGCTGCTGCTGTTCAACCAGCTGTTCGGCTGCCCGGCCGACATCGGCGACCGGCTGACCCGCAGCATGTCCGCGCTCTTCGACGGCCTCGACGTGATCCAGGCCAACGAGGAGCTGACCTCCTGCCTGATGGACCTGGTCGCGCTGAAGCGCCGCCAGCCGGGCGACGACATCACCTCCTGGCTCATCCAGCACCCGGCCGGGCTGCGGGACGAGGAGCTCAAGGACCAGCTGGTCATGCTGATGGGCGCCGGCGTCGAGCCCGAGCGCAACCTCATCGGCAACGCGCTGCTCCTGCTGCTGTCCGGCGAGGGCGGTGCCGGACTGCGCATCGAGGACGCCCTCGACGACGTGCTGTGGAACAACCCGCCGATCGCCAACTACGCGACGCACTACCCGATGCAGGACCTCAACCTGGGCGGCGTCCCGATGGACGCCGGCAGCCCGGTGGTGATCAGCTTCGCCGCCGCCAACAGCGACCCGGTGCTGACCGACGCCCGACTGACCCTCAGCAAGGGGGCCCACCTGGCCTGGGGCGCCGGCCCGCACGCCTGCCCGGCCAAGTCCCCGGCCCAGCTGATCGCCCTGAGCGCGATCGAGTGCCTGCTCAACGCGCTCCCGGACGTCACGCTCGCGGTGCCCGCGGAGAGCGTCGAGTGGCGGCCGGGCCCGTTCCAGCGCGGCCTGGTCTCGCTGCCGGTGCGGTTCAGCCCGGTGGCCGCCCGCACCGCGGGGCCGGCCGTGGGCGCGGACACCGCCCCCGCCCCCGCGCCCGCGCAGGCCGCCGCCGAGCAGGTGCAGGCGTACCCGCAGGCCGCCGGTCCGGCCCGGGCCCCGCAGAAGAAGGGCTGGTGGAGCTCCTTCCTGGACGTCTTCCGGGTCTGAGGCGTCCCGGGCTCCGGGCTCCCCGGCCCGACCCGCCGTCGTGGGCCGTCCGGCTACTGGCCGTTCGGTCACGGGCCGTTCGGCCACCGGCTGTTCGGTCACGGGCCGTCCGGTCACGGGCCGTTCGGGTACCAGCCGTTCGGTCACCGGACGTTCGGTCACCGCGAGGTGAACGGCGTGCGACGACGGTGCAGTACGTGACGGGGGCAACACGGATCGACGCTTGAGCGCGCTGGTGCTGGGTAGTACGCCGCCGTACTGCCCGCCCGCGTGTTGAAGGAGCCCGTGTGACCGCCATGTTGGAAGCCCGCCCCGCGGAGTCGGAGCACCCTGACGGCAGGGTCGACCGCCGTGCCGCCGTCCCGCTGCTGCGGAGGCTGCGGTCGGCCGAGGGGCTCGCCGACCCGAGCCCGGTCTACGACGGGCTGCGGGCGCTCGGGGACCTCGTCCCGGCGCCCTGGGGCGGCTACCTGGTCACCGGTTACGAGGCCTGCGACCAGGTCCTGCGCGGCAGGACCTGGCTCGTCCCCGACTTCGCCTGGCAAGAGCGGCAGACCGGGACGGAGCGCTGGGAGGCCGTCGCCACCCAGGAGATGAGCCGCACCCTCTCCCGCCTCAACGCCCCCGAGCACACCCGGCAGCGGCGCAGCCTCGGCAGCCTCTTCGACCGCAACACCCTCCGGGACATGACGCCGCGGATCGAGGCCGACGCCACCGAACTGCTCGACCGCCTGGCCGAGCGAATACAGGCGGACGGCGAGGCGGACTTCGCCTCCGTGGTCAGCGAGCAGCTGCCGATCGGCACCATCGGGCGCTGGCTGGACATCCCCCGCGCGGACTACCCGCACATCCTGACGATGACCCACAACCAGGTGCACGCCCAGGAACTGCTGCCCACCAAGAGCCAGCTGGCGGTCTCCGAGCAGGCCACCATGGACCTTCGCGAGTACTTCACCCGGCTCGTCCGGGAACGCCGCGACAACGACGGCGACGACGTGATCGCCGGCTGGATCCGCACCTGGGACGCGCTGGAGTCCGACCCCGAGGCCACCGACCGGATGGTCTACCAGCTCACCATGTTCGTCACCATCGCCTCGCTGGAGACCACGGCGACGCTGCTCTCCTCGCTGGTGTGGCAGCTGCTGCGGTCGCCCGGGACGTGGGAGTGGCTGCGGGAGCGGCCCGAGCACATCGACGAGGCGATCGACGAGGCGCTGCGCTACGACCCGCCGATCCGCGTCAACAGCCGCGTCGCGGGCGAGGACACCGTGCTGGCCGGAACGTTCCTCCCCAAGGACACCATGGTCCACGTGATGTACGGCGCGGCCAACCGCGACCCGCGACGCAACCCGGACCCGCACGCCTTCGACCCGCTCCGCCGGGGCACCCACCTCACCTTCGGCGGCGGCGCCCACTACTGCCTCGGCGCGGGCCTGGCCCGGCTGGAGGCGCGGGCCCTGATCGGCCAACTGCTGGAGCGCTTCCCGACGCTGCGGGCGGTGAGCCAGCCGGAGCACGCGCCCCGGATGGTCTTCCACCGGGTGACGTCCCTGAGAGTGTCCGCATGAACGTCTCCCCGCAGGCTCCCCAGTACCCCCCGTACGCGATGCAGCCGCCGCCGTACGTCCCGCACCCCTCGACGACGACCGGCTGGTACCCGCCGGCCCCGCAGTCGGCGCCGGTCCCGCAGTCCCCGCCGGTCCCCGAAGGCGCTCCCGCTCCCGAAGGCGCTCCGGTTCCCGAAGCCGCGGTGGTCCCCGAACCCGCGCCCGCCCGTACGGTCCGTTCCGAGCTCCGGGGCGCGGTGCTCCACGTCGAGCTGGACAGCCCGGGGACGGGGAACGCCGTCACCTCGGCCATGCTGGACGAACTCCTCGCCCTCCTCGCCGTCCCCGACCCGGCCGTGCGGGTGATCGTGCTCTCCGCGGCCGGCCGCGACTTCTGCCTCGGCGGCGACCGCGACGAACTCCTCGCGGGCCTGGACGAGGACCCGACCGGCGGCCGCATACGGGCCTACGGGGACAAGGCCCGCCGGGTCTGCGACGCCCTCGTCAACAGCCCCGCCGTCACCATCGCCCGGGTCCAGGGCCGGGCGACCGGTGCCGGCTTCGCCCTGGCGCTCGCCTGCGACCTGCGGGCCGGCGCCGACAACGCCGTCTTCCGGCTGCCCGAACTGGCCCTGGGCCTGCCCGTGGCATGGGGCGGCCTGCTGCCCCGGCTGCTGCACGAGGTCGGCGCGGCCCGGGTCCGCGAGATCATCCTGACCGGCCGCCCGGTCGGCGCGGTGGAGGCGCGGGAGCTCGCCATCCTGCAGCGCGTCGTCCCCGAGCAGGAGCTGGACGAGGCGGTGGCCGAGTGGGCCCGCCCCATCACGCGCCGCTCCGAGGCCGCCCTGCGGGTCACCAAGACGCTGCTCGCCTCCCACGCGTCCGCGACCCGGTTGGCCGACGCCGCCGTGCTGGACTCCGAGCTGATGGCCTCCGTCCTGGCCGCCGCCCACTACACCCGGAGCCTGGCCGACCGGGGGCCGGCCTCCTGACCGGTGCGTGTGCGAAGGGGCCCGCGTCCTCGGACCCGGGCCCCTTCCACGCGTGGGGGAGCCGGTTGTCGATCGTGCCCGCACGTTCGCTACCGTGTGCGGTCGACGAAGGAGAGATGATCATGGTGGGGACGACGCGCGGCGGGCGCGTGGCCGGGGCCGTACTGACGACGGCGCTGGTCATGGCCGGAGCGGCGGCCTGCGGGGGAGACGGGGGCGGCGCTGCCGAGGCGGCGGCCAGTACACCGCCGCAGCCGTTCGGCGCCGCCGGCTACCGCGGGCTCCAGCTCTCGATGACCAAGGAGGAGGCGCTCACCTCCGGAGCCCTGGAGCCGTCGCCGGTCTCGCTGCTCAACGGCTGCACCGACTACGCGTACAAGGGCGGCCCGGCGCCGGACCCGGTCCGGATGGCGGCCGAGGCGGAGGTCCGTACGAAGGCCGACAAGGCCCTGGCCAGGATCGACGAGATCAAGGCGGCCAGGAAGCCGCTCGCGTCCCCGCCGTCCGGGGCCTCGTCGAAGGAGCTGCAGGAGTACCTCGCGGGCCTTCGGGAGCAACTCGACCAGACCGAGGCGGGGCGGCGGGAGATGGCCGTGCTCTACAAGGACCTGGACCTCCTCGGGCCCGCCCGCAAGAACCGGGACCAGGCCTTCCTGACCACCGGCCGGGTCAACTTCGGCACCGAGGGCCTGCGCCAGCTGGTCGCCCCGGCGGGCGCCCGCACCGCCGAGGGCATCGGCGCCGGCTCGACGGAGGAGGAGCTCAAGCACGCCTACGAGGGCAGGGACCTCAAGCCGATCAAGGAGGGCGGTTACGAACTCCCGTCCGAGAGCGGCAGCGGCGGCCCGGACTGGTTCTACGAGTTCACCATGGCCGACGGCAAGGTCGCCGGGCTCGCCCTGGTGAAGCACAACACCTACTGCGCCTGAGAAACCGGTTGTGGATCGTGGCCGCACCCTCGGTACGGTGACCCTCGAAAGATCATGTGGGGGTTTGTGACATGGGGAAGAACCGGGCCACGGTCCGCGCGGTGGGCGTGGGCATCTCGGTAGTACTGCTGGCCGCCTCGGCGGCGGCCTGCTCGTCCGACGACAAGAAGGACTCGGCGAAGGCCGGGGGCGCCGCCGCGGCACCCTCGGCGGCGCCCACGACGAAGGGCCCGGAGGCCTTCGCGGCGGCCGGGTACCAGGGGATCAAGCCGGGCATGGCCAAGGACGCCGCGCTGGCCACCGGCGCCCTGGAGGCGTCACCGGTCTCGCTGCTCGGCGGCTGCACGGACTTCGTCTACAAGGGCGGACCGGCGCCGGACCAGGCCCGGATGGCCGCCGAGGCGGCCACCGAGGCCCGCTACAAGGACCTCAGCGCCAAGGCCGACGCGGCCAGTGGGAAGGCGCCCGCCCCGGCGGGCACCCTGCCGCCGAACGCCTCCGCCAAGGACGCGGCGGCCGCCGCCGCGGGCTCCGCCGCCGGGGCCAAGGACTCGGCCGCCGCCGCCAAGCTGATCGCCGACTCGACGATGGCCCTGGTCGACCTGAGGGTGGCGCAGGAGGCCAAGGACAAGGCGTACCTGACCACCGGCCGGGTCTCCTTCGCGGAGGCGGGCCTGCGCGAGCTGGCCGCCCCGGCGGAGGCGAGGACGGCCGAGGGCATCGGCGCCGGCTCCACCCTGGAGGCGCTCCAGCAGGCGTACGGCGCCAAGGGCCTCCAGCAGGACAAGAGCGGCAGGTACGTGCTGCCGGTCGAGGGGCAGCCGGGCTGGCAGTACGAGTTCACGGTGGACGCCGGGAAGGTCGCCGGGATGGCCGCGGTGAACCGCGACATCAAGTGCGCCTGACCATCTGATCGTCCGACCGGTCGACGAGGGCCCCGCCGAACCGTCCGGTTCGGCGGGGCCCTCTGCCGTGCTCTGCCGTGCTCCGGCGGGAACCCGGCGGCCCGTGCGGACAGGTGGGGGTGTGGAACTGTCACAGCGGGCGCGATTGAGGAGCGGCGACCAGTGGGCGTTCGGGGAGCTGTTCGATGAGACGGCGGACGATCTGTACCGGTACGCGGTGCGGGTGGTGGGGGACCGGGCCGTGGCGGAGGACGTCGTCCAGCTGACGTTCCTCGAAGCGTGGCGCCTGCGCGGCAGGCTGCGGGAGGACGACGGGCCGGTGCGGCCCTGGCTGTTCGGGATAGCCGCCCAGGTCCTGCGCAACACGACCCGGGCGGCCCGGCGGCACCGGGCGGCGCTGGCGCGGCTGCCCGAGCGGGGCGTCCTGCCGGACTTCGCCGAGGAGTTGGCCGGGCGGCTCGACGACGACGCCCGGCTCGCCGCCGTCCGGCGGGCGCTGGGCGGGCTGCGGAAGGCGGAGCGCGAGGTGTTCGGCCTCTGCGTCCTGGCGGGCCTGGACTACGTGAGCGCGGCCGAGGCACTCGGGGTGCCGATCGGCACGGTGCGCTCCCGGCTCTCGCGCGCCCGCACCAAGCTGCGCGCGCTGGTGGACGAGGAGCTCCGGGGCGGGCGGGAACCCGCTCCGGACACCGGACAGGTACGGGGTGGCCGCACCGAAGCGGCCAGGTCGACGACACCGGGGAGGACCCGATGAGTCCGATGAATCCGATGAACGAGGACGAACTGCTGCCACCGCCCACGGGACCGGGGCTCCCCGCCGACCGCCGGCGGCAGCTGCGGGGGCATCTGATGAGCGAGTTCGCGCGCGGGCCGGCGGCCGCGCCCCGGCGGAAGCGGCTCGGCTGGGTGGCCCTGCCCGCGCTGGCGGGCGGCCTGGCGCTGTCCCTGGTGCTGGTCGGCGGGCCGACCGAGCGGGGCGCCGACCCCACGCGGCCGGTCGCGGCCGTGGTCCTGGACCGCGCGGCGCGGGCCGTCGAACAGCAGCCCGCCCCGGCGGCGCGCGGGGACCAGTTCGTCTACGTGAAGAGCCTGGACAACTGGGCGAAGTCGGAGGGCGAGGCGCCGCAGACCCGGGAGCTCTGGACGTCCGTTGACGGCAGCAAGCGGGGACTGCTGCTCGTGGACGGGCACCTGCCGAACCCCGGAGGAAGCGACGAGCACGGGGAGGCCGAACCCGTGCCGAACGCCGGGAGGTTCGGCAGCTACGCCTACGTCGCCGCCCTGCCGACCGACCCGGATGCGCTGCTGGCCAGGATCCACGCGGACACCGAAGGCCACGGGCCCGGCCCCGACGAGGAGGCGTTCAGGACCGTCGGCGACCTCCTGCGCGACCAGATCGCCCCACCGGCCGTCAGCGCTGCGCTCTACCGGGCGGCCGCGAAGATCCCCGGCGTCAGGGTGATCGACTCGGTGACCGACGCGGCAGGCCGCCCCGGCATCGCGGTCGCGCGCCGGGACAGCGGTGCGAGGGCCGAGGTTCAGTGGATCTTCGACAGCACCGACTACACCTACCTCGGCGAGCGCAGCGTCGCCGTCACCGACGGCGCGACCTTCAGGAAGGGCGACATCACCAGCCAGATGGCCGTCCTCGCCCGCGCCGTCGTCGACCAGCCCGGCACCCGTCCCTGAGGAGAGGCGCGCTTCTGCAGGCGGCGATGGTGCGATGGAGGGTCAGCCGCCGACCGCCACGGCGGACGGCGACTGCCACCCCCGTAGGGCGGCGCGGGCGCGGGCGACGCCTCCGGGGGTGGCGGGCGCGCCGGTGCCGACGGCGACGGTTCTCGTGCCGAGGCCCGCGCAGGCGCGGCAGATGCCGGGGCGGGGCACCGGGTCGTGGCAGCGGCCGCACTCGGC
>NZ_JBSFJC010000079.1:0-41575 GCF_053597855.1 Kitasatospora sp. NPDC001225 | reverse complement strand
ACCCGGGGTGTTCGGCCGACCACGGCGGGCATGACTGCCCACGGCAACCCCGTCGGCAGGAAGAGCCATGCCCACACGCCAGCTCCGTGACCAGCCGCCCCCGCCCGCCCGTCCCGACACCCGCGACCCGCAGGCCACCGAAGCGCCGCGGGCACCCGAAGCCTCGCGCGACCCGGTCCTGCTCGGCGACGTCCTCTTCCACACCCTCGCCGACCTCGCCCGCCGCACCTCCGCCCCGTCCCTCCCCGCCCAACGCACCCGCCCGCACCCGTGACCGCGCCGCGCGGACGTAGGGTCGGGGGCATGCGACTGAGCACCGTGATCCTCCCCGTCCACCGGTGGAGCGAGGGGCAGAAGACCTGGCGGCGGGCCGAGGAACTCGGCTTCCACACCGCGTACACCTACGACCACCTCTCCTGGCGGTCCTTCCAGGACGAGCCCTGGTTCGGCTCGCTGCCGACGCTGACGGCGGCCGCCTGCGCCACCGAGCGGCTGCGCCTCGGCACGCTGGTCACCTCGCCGAACTTCCGGCACCCGGTGACGCTGGCGAAGGAGCTGATCACGCTGGACGACGTGTCCGGCGGGCGGGTCACGCTGGGCATCGGGGCCGGCGGGACGGGCTTCGACGCGACGGCGCTGGGCCAGGAGGCGTGGTCGCCGAAGGAGCGGGCGGACCGGTTCGGGGAGTTCGTGCCGCTGCTGGACGAGCTGCTGACCAACGACGCCACGACCCGCAAGGGGACGTACTACTCGGCGGTCGAGGCGCGGAACATCCCGGGCTGCGTGCAGACCCCGCGGGTGCCGTTCTACGTGGCCGCCGCCGGCCCGCGCGGGATGCGGCTGGCCGCCGAGCACGGGCAGGGCTGGGTGACGTACGGCGACCCGAAGGGCCCGGCGGACGTGCCGGTGGCGGAGGCGCCCGGCGTGGTCGCCGCGCAGATCGGGAAGCTGACGGCGGCCTGCGAGGCCGTCGGGCGGGACGCCGGGACGCTGGAGAAGGTGCTGCTCCAGGGGTCGACGGCGGAGAAGCCGCTGCAGTCGGTGGACGCCTTCGTCGACTGGGCGGGCACCTACCGGGAGGTGGGCATCACCGAGCTGGTGATCCACTGGCCGATCCCGGACTCGATCTTCGAGAACGACCTCACCGTGTTCGAACGGATCGCCACCGAGGGCCTCGCCCAGCTGGGCTGAGGCCGCGGGCCCACGGAGCCGGAGCACCCCCCCCGGGGAGCTCCGGCTCCGTCATGTCGTCGGCTGGCGCTAGGATCTGGCCGATTTCCCGGGGGATGGTTCTGGAGTCCGTGATTCCGCATGCCCCGGTCGCGTGTGTCGAGTCCGAGACGAAGGACAGCATGACCAGAGACATATCCCGAGGCGCTCGGCTGCGCCGGGCCACCGCGGTGGCCCTGACGGCGGTGACCGGCCTCGCGGCGGCGGGCCTCGCCGCCCCGGCGGCCTCGGCCGACGCGGGCCCGGTCCACAGCGTGATCTCCACCGGTGCGGTGTGGACCGCCGACACCCGCGTCTACCTCCAGCCCGACGGCGGGGACCGGACGTTCTGGTTCTTCGTCAAGGGGACGGGGATGACCGGCGGGAACAGCGTCACCTTCACCTCCTCGACGGACCCCTCGCAGACCGTGAAGGCGAGCTTCGGCGGCGACGGGCAGGGCGCGCCCTGCTGGACGCCCCAGGGGTCGCCGAACAGCAACTGCCGGGTGACGGTGCACTTCCCGGGCGGCAGCGCGCTCGGCCACTGGGGGATGACCCAGGTGGAGCTGGCCCAGCCCGACGGCTCGGTGTACCGGCAGCCGGTGACGTCCGCCATCGGGACCCAGCTGAAGGTGCCGTCGGTGGAGCTGACGGCCGGCGCCAACCCGATCCAGGCCTCCGGGTTCACGCTGGGCGCCACCACGGCGGACAACCGGGCCCAGGCCCAGACCGTGACGATGTCGATGAAGGCCACCGACACCGCCGGCCGGATCACCCAGGTCGGCCCCGAGCTGACCGGGGACTGCTGGGGCAACGTCGGCGACCTCTCCTGGTCGGGCGACACGGTCACCATGAAGATCACGGTGCCGACCAGCGCCACGACCCCGTGCGTGGTCACCTCCGTCCGGGTGACCGACGACAGCCAGCGGAACTTCGAGGCCAAGGCCCCGGCCGGGCTGGTCATCACCCCGCTGCAAACCCCGGCCACCGCCCTGACGATCGGTGACGTGTCCTTCCAGCGCCGGCTGTCGCCGGACGGCGGCACCGTGCCGGTCTCCTTCCCGGTGTCCGACACGGTCCCGATCTCCCAGGTCGCGGTGACGGCCCACGGCCCGGTCGCCCCGGGCTGCGCGCCGACCGCCTCGACCACCGTCCCGCCCGGCACCCTCACGACGAACGTCTCGCTGTACCTGCCGTTCGCCGCGGCCGGGACGACCCCGGACGGCTCGAAGCCGACGGGCTGCCAGCCCGGCCTGTACGCGCTGGAGATCGCCGTCACCGACGCGAACGGCACCCACAGCTACGGCGCGGTCGGCACCCCGCTGGCCAAGCCGCTGGACATCTCGGTGGGCAGTGCGGGCACCTACGTGGCGATGGCGCCGCAGCGCCTGCTGGACACCCGGACCACCGGGACGCTCCGGGGCCGCGGCGTCACCCCGCTGAAGGTCGCGGGCACCGCGGGCATCCCGGCCGACGCCGTCGCCGTGGTCATGAACGTCACCGCGACCAACGCCAAGGACACCGGGTTCGTCACCGTCTACCCGGCCGGCGGGTCCGCCCCCGTCACCTCCAACCTGAACCACACCGCGGGGCAGACCGTCCCCAACGCGGTGACGGTCCAGCTCGGGGCCGGCGGCGCCGTCGAGCTGCTCAACGGCTCGGACGGCGACCTCGACCTGATCGCCGACGTCACCGGCTACTACGTCCCGGACACCACGGGCGCCGTCTACACCGGCTTCACCCCCAAGCGGGTGCTGGACACCCGGCCCACCCACGTGCCGTCCCGCGGCACGGTCACGGTGAACCTGTGCAACCAGGCCCGGATCCCGTACAACGCGACGGCGGCCGCGCTCAACGTGACCGTCACCGACCCCAAGGACGTCGGCTTCCTGACGGTCTACCCGCACGGCCAGGCGCTGCCGAACGCGTCGACCCTCAACTTCACGCCCGGGCAGACGATCTCCAACATGGCGGTCGCCCGGCTCGGCGACGGCTGCCTGGTGGACGTCTTCAGCTCGGCCTTCGCGCCGGTCGACATCGTGGTCGACACCTCGGGCTACTTCGTCCCGGACGACAGCGGCCAGACCACCGACGGCGTGCTGGTCACCGGCACCCCCGTGCGGCAGTACGACAGCCGCCAGGGCGGTGGCCCGGTCCCCGGCGGCAGCTCCCTGCTCGGCTGGGGCCTGAAGCCGCGCGACTGGGGCATCGGCTCGCTGCTGCTCAACGTGACGGTCACCAACCCGACCGCGGACAGCTTCGTCACCGTCTACCCGGACGGCGGGCCGGCGGACGCTGCCCCGACCGGTGCCGGGCTGCCGGACGCCTCGAACCTGAACTTCACCGCGGGCCAGACCATCCCCAACATGGTCAACGCCTCGGTCGGGGCCAACGGGTACGTGGACTTCTTCAACCACGTCGGCAGCACCGACCTGGTGGTCGACATGTTCGGGTACTACACCACGGGCGTCGGCGCGAAGTCGGCCGCGGCCACCGCCAGGTCGGCCGCCGTCGCGCCGTCCGCCGCGGCACCCGGGACGGTCGCGCTGCCGGACGCGAACCCGCTGCGGCTGCCGGTCGCGGCCGCGCGGACGGCGGCGGGCCGCCCCTGATCCACCGCCCGCCCCGGGCGACCTGACGGACCGACGGGTGCCGCTCCTCCAGGGAGCGGCACCCGTCGCCGTCGCGGCGGCGGAAGGGGGCCCGGCGCCGGGCGGCTCACACCACGTCGAGCCGCTCGGCGCCGCCCGCGCAGCCGAGCTGCTGCCCGGCGGCGCGCTCGGCGAAGCCGCGGGCGGCCTCGCCCATCCGCTTGCGGCCGGGCCCGTCCGGGAGGAGCTTCCCGTCCTTGCCGGTGAGCCTGAGGACGGCGCGGTAGCCGGTGCGCCGGCCGTCCACGGTGCACTCGAAGCCCACCGCGCCGAGGCTGTCGCCGCCGGAGAGCACGCCGCCGAACGACGCCTCGGCGGTCAGCAGCCGGCCGTCCCCGCCGTTGACCGAGCAGCGTACGGAGGCCGGGGCGTCGGGGGTCGCCGCCCGGTAGGCCGTCTCCACGAAGACCCGGGGGGCGCCGCCGAGCAGCCCGGTGACGGCCGGGTCGTCGAGCAGGCCGCGGCACTCGCCGTGCGACAGGGCGACGGCCGGCGGCCGGTAGGCGGTGTGGTCGAGGTACAGGTGCCAGCCGAGCAGGCCGCCGCCGAGCAGCAGCGCGGACCCGCCCGCGATCAGGGCCCGGGGGTGCTTCACCGGCAGAGCTCCTTCGTCTTCGCCGCCAGCGCGGCGCGGGTGACCTCTTCGAGCGCCTGTCGGCCGTCCGCCCCGTCGGCGCGGGCCGCCTCCCCGGAGGTGACCCGCACCTCGATGTAGCCGCTGGGCCCGGTCACGCAGTACTGGGCCGCGGTGGCGCCGCCCGGCCAGGCCGCGGACAGGCCGGGCAGGTCGAGCGGGCGGGCGTCCGGGCGGGTGGCCTCCGCGGCGGCCAGGGCGAGTTCCCCCTCGCGCCGGACGGCGGTGAGGGTGAGCACGGCGCGGCCGTCGATCCGGACGGCGCAGCTCTGCTGGTCGGTGTCGCGGACGCCGGAGCTGGTCCGCTCCTCGGAGTCCTGGTCACCGGGCGGCAGCAGCCGTCCTAGCGGGGTGTCGGCGCCGGTGGGCAGGCGGCAGAGGTGGGCGGACCGGCCGGGGGGCTCGGACGGGCGGTGGCCCTGCCAGTCCCGGTAGCCGACGAACCCGGCGGCGGCCACCGCCACGACCAGCACGGCGGGCAGCAGCAGCGGGTCGTGCAGCCGCCCGGCCCAGCGGTCCGCGAGGAGCCGGGCCCAGCGGGCCGCGGGCCCGGCGCCGGACCCGCTCACGCGTCGCCCTTCGCGTTGGTGGACGAGTTGTTCGCCGTCCCGCGCGACATGCCCTGGAGCGCGCTGTCGCGGGCGCTGTTGGCGAGCCGGTCGATGTCCTGGCGGGCGATCCCGGTGCCGCTGCCGGCGTCCCGGACCGCCTGGTCGGCCCCCCTCGCCACCCGGCCCTCGGCCTCGGCGGTGTGGTTGCGGCTCTCCTGGCGCCCGTCCTCGGTGGTGTCCTTCTTGTTGGCCTCGATGACGCTGTCGGCGATCGAGTCGACGATCTGGTCCGCGATCTCGCCGCCGAGCGGGATCTTCTCGGTCACGCTGCCGATGACGGCGTTGAAGGCGTCCTTGCCGTAGCCGACGTTCTTCTCCAGCGCGTCGTTGAACTCCTTGTCGGAGGCGGCGTGTTCGTTGTGCACCTCGTCGATGCGGGCCTGGTTGAGGTAGCCGCTGACGACGCCGCCGGACTCGGCGTTGTGCTTGATGTCCGACTCCAGCCGGGCGAAGTCGGTCTGCCCGCTGTCCAGGTGGCCGCGGATGAGGGCGGTGGTGTACGCCTGGTTGGCGTTGGCCACCGCGCCGTAGGCGTCCGGGTCGCGGCCGAGGGCGTCGAGCAGCCCGGCCACGGAGGAGGCGTCGAGGGAGGCCGGGGAGCCGTTGACCGGCAGGTCGGTGCCGTGGGAGAGCGAGTTCTGCACGTCGCCGATGTACTCGGCGGTCATGTGCCCGAGGCTGCCCCGCATGGCGGCGAGCTTGCCGTCGCCCTTGATGTCGTCCAGCGCCCCGTCGTCGCCGTGCCGGCCGAAGGTGTCCACGACCCGCTTCATCAGGTCGGCCTGCTCGGTGGTGTGCCGGTCCGGCGGGACGGGGCCCGGCTCGTCGTACGGGTGGCCGGTGGTGGCGGCCTCCAGGGCGCGGCCGAAGGCGGCCGGACCGGCCTGCTTGCTCGCGTCCCACACCTTGGAGTCCCGGGAGGTGGTGTCCGGGATCCAGTCCTTGTCGTGGGAGTAGTAGGAGAAGTAGTCCGAGGGCTTCGGCTTGCCGCCCTGGTTGACCGTGCCGTCCTGGTTGTAGGCGGTCGGCTGCTCGGTGAAGAACCTGTTGGCCGCGTCCGGGCTGTGCGCGAGCGCCTCCAGGATCGCCGTGGTGGGGCGGAAGCCGGAGCCCGCCTCGTCGCCGCCGGTCAGGTTGAAGCCCTGGATCCTGGAGCCGGGCATCGGGGCCGGCCAGTACCGGTCCTGGGTGTCGAGCTGGGTGACGTGCTCGGCGATCGGGTTGATGAAGTGGGCGTCGTAGTTCCCGTTCATCAGGATGCCGGAGAGCACCTGGTAGCCGTACGGCACGTAGTCCAGGCCGGAGGCCCGGTACGGCTTGTCCCAGACCGGCTGGGAGCCGGCCTTGCGCAGCGCGGCGGCCCACTCGTCGGACAGGTGCGGCTCGTTGGTGCTGCGGGTGGCGGTGGCCAGGCCGAGTCCGAGGTTCTTCTGGAGGTCCTGGTAGGCCTTCCAGCGCGGGTCCTTGTCGTCGCGGGGGTGCGCCGGGTCGCCGACCATGCTGTTCCAGGACTTGATCAGGCCGTCCGGGCCGAGGTCCTGGTAGAACGTGGTGGCGAACTTCGGGTCGTTGCCGTGCGAGGCCAACAGCGAGTTCAGCTCGGTCAGTTCGGGCTCGGTGATGTCCCCGCCCCGGGCCGCGAGCTGGGCGGCGCGCCGTCCGTCGGCCTCCGGGCCGCCGCCGATGGCCTTGCCGTTGAAGGACTTCTGACCGTCCGTCATGCTGTCGGCGCGCAGCGCCCAGGCGATCCGCTCGTCGGCGGCGGTGGCCTCGGCGACGGCGGAGTCGATCGCCTTGCGGGCGGCCTCCGCCTTGTCGCCCCACTCCTTCTGGTAGTCCCGGAGGGCCTCGTAGTCGTGCCGGGTGGCGTTGTCGGCCGGGGGCCAGCTCACGGTGCCGTTCTCGGTGACGGTCAGCCCGGCCGTCCGGGCGTCGGCGACCGCCTTGTCCAGCTTGGTCTTCGCGGCCTTGAACTCGGTGGACGCCTCGGTGAAGATCGAGGCGAAGGCGTTGGCCTCGGTGACGGCGGCGGTCAGCTGCTCGTTGGTGCGCTGGAGGCCGGGGCGGGCCTGGTCGGCGGCGGGGCCGCTCCAGCAGGCGGAGTCGACCTGGGCGATCACCGTGGTGTCCCAGTCGCCGTCCATCGCGTGGAGCTTCTGGGCGACGGTGGTCCAGGCGGTGGCGGCGGTGTCCAGGACGCCGAAGTCGGCGGTGCTGAGCTCGTGGAAGTCGACCATCTCGGTGGTCCTCTCAGTTGCCGAGGTCGTGCTGGACGGCCGACTCGTTCTGCCGGTAGTTGGCGGCGGTGGCGCGCAGCGCCTGGGTGGTCTGCCCGATGGTGCCGCCGAGGGCGGCGACGCACTGGTCCCAGGTGCCGGCGGCGCCCGCCGCGGCCTTGCCGGTGCTCCAATTGGCCAGCGAGGTGGACACCTTGGCGGTGGCCTCGTCGGCGCCCCGGCCCTCGGTGTTGAGGCGGGCGTGGATCTGGTCGGAGTTGTTCCCCGCGGTGGTGAGCGCGTTGGTGTCGGCGCTGAAGCCGCCCCCGCCCCCGCCTCCGCCGCCGGACGCCGAGGCCGAGTTGAGCTGTGTGCGGGCCGCTTCCCGGGCGCGGGCCGAGTCGGTCAGGTTCCCGTCCGCGTCGTAGGCCCAAGGGTTCATCATCCGGTCGAACGCGGTCGCCCGATCAGACATGTCGATCGTCCCCCTCCGTGCCGGGGCGCTGCTCCGGCACCCCCGTTGGCAAAGAGTCAGGCAAGTGTGTAAAGAGATTCGACAAAGGGTACAGGTGGATTCCGCTTTTTCTAACCCCTAGGGGTGAGGGGCTCCGACGTCATACCGCAGCAGCAGACGGCCTCGTCATTCCAGCTCATGACCCGTACCGCACAAGGCCGTTACGTTTGGTCCCGTGTCCACAGCTGTCATCAAGACGGACGGCCTCACCAAGAGGTATCCCCGTGTCACCGCGCTCGACCAGCTCACCGTCGAGGTGCGGCCGGGTGTGGTCGGTCTGGTCGGGGCCAACGGCGCGGGCAAGTCCACTCTCATCAAGATCCTGCTCGGGCTCGCCCCGGCGACCTCCGGCCGCGGCGAGGTCCTCGGCCTGGACGTCGCCACCCAGGGCTCCGAGATCCGCGCGCAGGTCGGCTACATGCCCGAGCACGACTGCCTGCCACCGGACGTCTCCGCGACGGAGTTCGTGGTGCACATGGCGCGGATGGCGGGCCTGCCCGCCACCGCCGCCCGTGAGCGCACCGCGGACACCCTGCGGCACGTCGGCCTGTACGAGGAGCGGTACCGCCCGATGGGCGGCTACTCGACCGGCATGAAGCAGCGGGTCAAGCTCGCCCAGGCGCTGGTGCACGACCCGAAACTGGTGCTGCTGGACGAGCCGACCAACGGCCTCGACCCGGCCGGCCGGGACGAGATGCTGGCGCTGATCCGCCGGGTGCACACCGACTTCGGCATCTCGGTGCTGGTCACCACCCACCTGCTCGGCGAGCTGGAGCGGACCTGCGACCACCTGGTCGTGATCGACGGCGGCAAGCTGCTGCGCTCCTCCTCCACCGCCTCCTTCACCGAGGCGACGGCCGTGCTCGCGGTCGAGGTCGGCGACTTCCCGGAGGACCACGGCCGCGAGCCGGGTCCGGCGGTCCGCGAGCGGCTCGCCGCGGCCGGACTGTCCGTCCAGCCCGAGGGCTCGCACCTGCTGCTGGTCCGGCTGGCCGACGAGTCGACGTACGACACCATCCGCGACGCCGTCGCCGGACTCGGCCTCGGCCTGGTCCGGCTGGAGCAGCGCCGGCACCGGGTCGCCGAGCTCTTCACCGACGCCCAGGACACCGAGCAGAGCAAGGGAGGGACGAACGATGCCGCTGCCTCCTGAGACCAGGTCCGCCGACACCGGCGTCATCCACGACATCGGCTACCGCGGCTACACCGGCCCCCGGCTCGGCCGCACCTACGCCACCCGCGCGCTCTTCACCCAGAGCCTGCGCGCCGCGTACGGCCTCGGCCGCTCCGGCAAGTCCAAGGTGCTGCCGATGCTGGTGCTGGGCGTGATCACCGTGCCCGCGCTGATCTTCGTGGCGGTCTCGGTCGTGATGAAGCGCGACGAGCTGCCGGTCGAGTACGCGGGCTACCTCTCCATCTTCAGCCTGGTGATCTCGGTCTTCCTCGCCTCCCAGGCGCCGGTCCTGCTCTCCCGGGACCTGCGCTACCAGACCGTCCCGCTGTACTTCTCCCGCCCGATCACCCGCACCGACTACGTCCGGGCCAAGTTCGGCGCCATGGTCTGCGCCCAACTGCTGCTGATGGCATCCCCGTTGCTGGTGCTGTACATCGGCGCGCTGCTCGCCGGGATGGACTTCGGGCACAACACCGCGCACTTCCTGTACGGCCTGGTCGCGGCCGTGCTGTACGCCCTGGTGCCGACCTCGGTGGCCGTGGTGATCGCGGCCGCCACCCCGCGCCGCGGCTTCGGCGTGGCCGCCATCATGGGCTACCTGGCGGTCAGCGCCGCGCTGGGAGCGGCCGCGGTCGGGATCAGCAACCGCAGCACGACCGGCTCCGACGCCCCGCAGTGGATGTCGCTGATCTCGCCCACCGACCTGGTGGAGTCCCTGGTCAACGAGCTGTTCGGGCTCGGCGACGGCTTCGACCGCCGGCACGCCCCGGGCGGCCTCGGTCTGGCGGTGTTCGCGCTCGTCGCGGTGGCCATGGTGGTCGGCTCGTACCGGCTGCTGCTGCGCCGCTACCGGAACGTCTGAGAGGGCGGCATGGCCACCATCAGCATCGACAAGGTCTCCCGCTGGTTCGGGAACGTGGTCGCGGTCAACGACATCACCATGACCATCGGC
This sequence comes from Kitasatospora sp. NPDC001225, assembly GCF_053597855.1. Taxonomy (NCBI): domain Bacteria; kingdom Bacillati; phylum Actinomycetota; class Actinomycetes; order Kitasatosporales; family Streptomycetaceae; genus Kitasatospora; species Kitasatospora sp. NPDC001225. The sequence goes on along the minus strand of NZ_JBSFJC010000079.1, from coordinate 31,614 downwards.
CCCGGCATCACCGGCCTGCTCGGTCCCAACGGGGCGGGCAAGTCCACCCTCATCCACATGATGAGCGGCTTCCTGGCCCCCTCCAGCGGCTCCGTCACCCTGGACGGCGCGCCGATCTGGCGCAACCAGCAGGTGTACAAGCAGATCGGCCTGGTGCCGGAGCGGGAGTCGATGTACGACTACCTGACCGGCTGGGAGTTCGTCCTCGCCAACGCCGAACTGCACGGCCTGCCCCAGCCGGGCGCCGCCGCCCGCCGGGCGCTGGACCTGGTGGAGATGGACTACGCCAAGGACCGCCGCACCGGCACCTACTCCAAGGGCATGAAGCAGCGGGTCAAGATGGCCTCCGCGCTGGTCCACGACCCGTCCGTCCTGCTGCTCGACGAGCCCTTCAACGGTATGGACCCGCGCCAGCGGCTCCAGCTGATGGACCTGCTGCGCCGCTTCGGCGCCGACGGCCGGACGGTGCTGTTCTCCTCCCACATCCTGGAGGAGGTCGAGCAGCTGGCCCGGCACATCGAGGTGGTGGTCGCCGGACGGCACGCCGCCTCGGGCGACTTCCGCAAGATCCGCCGGCTGATGACCGACCGCCCGCACCGCTACCTGGTCCGCTCCAGCGACGACCGCCGGCTCGCCGCCGCGCTGATCGCCGACGGCTCGACCAGCGGCATCGAGGTGGACGAACGGGAGCGGGCGTTGCGGATCGAAGCGGTGAACTTCCAGGGCTTCACCACCCTGCTGCCCAGGGTCGCCCGGGAGGCCGGCATCCGGCTGTACACCGTCTCCCCGGCGGACGAATCGCTGGAGAGCGTCTTCTCCTACCTGGTCTCCGCGTGAGCGCCGTCGGCAGGACCACTGTCGGCGGGACCGCTGCCGCCAGGACCGTTGTTGCCCAGGAAGGGGCCGACCGACCATGAACCCCACCGTCGCCAGGCTGACCCTGCGCGGGCTGCTGGGGCGCCGCCGCGGCCTGCTGCTGCTGGTGGCCCCCGCCCTGCTGCTGGTCGTCGCGGCCGTCGCGAGCGTGTCCAGCGCCGACCCGCACGACATGGCCAACAACATCCTCGGCGCCCTCGGCCTCGGCACCCTGATCCCGATCCTCGGACTGGTGGTCGGCACCGGGGTGATCGCCAACGAGATCGACGACGGCTCGATCGTCTACCTGCTCGCCAAGCCGCTGCCCCGGTGGCGGATCGTGACCACCAAGCTGGTCGTCGCGATCGGCGTCACCTGGCTGTTCTCGGTCGTCCCGACGCTGCTGGCCGGGCTGCTGCTGGTCGGCACCCAGGACGGCGTGGCGCTCGGCTACACCGTGGCCGTGCTGGTCGCCGGGGCCGCGTACAGCGCGCTGTTCCTGCTGCTCGGCGTGGTCACCCGGCACGCGGTCGTGGCCGGTCTGGCGTACGCCCTGATCTGGGAGTCGACGGTCGGCAACTTCGTCGAGGGCGCCCGGACGCTGAGCATCCAGCAGTGGGGTCGCTCGGTGGCCGAGGCGGTCGCGGGACAGAACGCGATCAGCTCGGACGTCTCGCTCGGAGCGGCCGTGCCGCTGCTGCTGGTGGTCACCGTCGCGGCGACGGTGCTCGCCTCGGTGAAGCTGGCCGGGATGACCCTCGCCGGCGAGGAGTGAGCCCCGTACCGCACAAGCGGTGAGCCCCGGACACCTGTGAGGGTGTCTGGGGCTCACCGTTTGTGCGGGGCCGTACGGGCGCGCGGTCGGTTCAGAGGGTGCGGTTGCGGCCCGCGCCCCAGCCGGCCGCGCCGACCACCAGGACCAGCACCAGCATCAGCACCAGGGGTGTCTCCCAGCCGCCGGTCAGCTGGCGCAGCGCACCCGCGCCGACCGGGCCGGCCGCCGCGACCAGGTAGCCGATCGCCTGCGACATCCCGCCCAGCTGGGCGGCACCGGCCGCGGTGTCGGTGCGCAGCACGATGAACGCCAGGCCCAGGCCCAGCGAACCGCCCTGGGCCACACCCAGGATCGTCGCCGACACCCACGCGGCGGAGACCGGCGCGACCAGCAGCATCGCGATGCCCAGCCCGTTCAGGGCGACCATGACCACCGCCAGCGCGCGCTGGCTGGTCATCCGGCCGGCCATCAGCGGCACCAGGAAGGCGCCCGCCACCTGCACCAGGTTGGAGAAGGCGAAGACCAGACCGGCCTGGCCGCGGTCCATGCCGTGCTCGGCCAGGATCGTCGGCATCCAGGCGACCAGGGTGTAGACCAGCAGCGACGAGATGCCCATGAAGAGGCTGATCTGCCAGGCCAGCGCGGACTTCCAGATGCCCTCGATCGGCTTGGCCGGCGCGGCGGCCGCGGCCACCGCCCCCTGCCGCTCCTGGCGGGAGCGCAGCACCTGCGGCAGCCAGGCCACCGCCGCGACCAGCGCGAGCAGCGACCAGGCGCCGAGCGAGGCCCGCCAGCCGCCGCCGAGCGCGTGCTCCAGCGGGACGGAGGTGCCGGCCGCGAGCGTGGCGCCGACCAGCATGGTGGTCGAGTAGACGCCGGTCATGGTGGCCGCGCGGTCCGGGAACTCGCGCTTGACCAGGCCCGGCATCGACACGTTCAGCACCGCGATCGCCACGCCGATCACCACGCAGCCCGCGTACAGGGCCGCCACCGAGGGCAGCACCCGCAGCAGCACGCCCGCGCCCAGCACCAGCACCGCGCCGAGCACCACCCGCTCGGCGCCGAAACGGCGGGTCAGCCGGGGGGTGAGCGGGGCGCCGACGCCCTGGAACAGCACCGGGACGGTGGTGATCAGACCGCTCGCGGTGGCGGAGAGGCCGAAGGTCCGCTGGATCTCGCCGACCATCGGGGAGACCGCGGCCAGACAGGCGCGCATGTTCAGCGCGACCAGCACGATGCCGGTCAGCAGCAGCAGCGGATGGGCCAGCCGGGCGCGGCCGGGGAGCGGGGCAGGAGCGGTGACAACCGGCTGCTGGGCACGGGTGACGGCCATGGGTGTGCTGTTCTTTCGTGAATGTGCGGGGGAAGCGGACGGCGGAAGGGAGGCTCGCGCCGTCCTACTTCCGGGCCGCGATGGCCGCGAGCAGCTGCTCGACGGCCGCGGTCGGGCCGGCGAGCAGCGCACGACACGCCGCCTCGGCCCGGTCCGGGTCACCGCTCTCGATCGCGTCGACCAGCGCCTCGTGGGTGGCCACGACCGCCTCGGGCATGTCGTGGTCGCCGAAGGCGGAGGTCATCGCCTCGCGGACGGAGGCACCGAAGTAGCGGTACACCTCGGCCAGCGCGGGGTTGTGCGCGGCCTCGACGACGGCGGTGTGGAACTCCAGGTCGTGCTCGACGGTGGCCTCGCGGCTCGCCCGCTCGGGGTGCGCCGCGAACACCTCGGCCTCACGGGCCAGGGCGGCGCGCATCCGCCGGACGTCCTCGGGGGTGTGCCGCAGCGCGGCCAGCCGGGCGCCCTCGGTCTCCAGCGCCGCACGGACCTCCAGGACGTCCCGGATGCCGGAGCGCTGGACGCCGCGCAGCACGGACGCCGGGTCGCTGGTGGAGCGGACGAACGTCCCCTCGCCCTGCCGGGAGACCAGCATCCCGGCGTGCACCAGCACCCGGATCGCCTCCCGCACGGTGTTCCGCCCGACGCGCAGCTGCTCGGCCAGCTCGTGCTCGGTGGGAATCCGCGACCCCACCGGCCACGCCCCACCGGCCAGCTGCTCCCGCAACTGCTCGATCGCGGTGTCCACCAGGGAACGCCGCCCGGCCGCCTGCAGACCGCCGCTCATGCCGGACCTCCCTTCCCACCGCACACGCCGAAACCAGTCGTCGGTCATCCTACAACCGCTTGCCCGGTCATCCTACAACCCACCCCTGACCAGCCCCTGAACCCCCCCCGATCGGCCTCACCCCACCCGCCGCCGACAGCCCCTCCGGCCCCGAACCCGGGCCCAGGTCCCAGGGGCGGGTTCCTCCCCGCGCCCCGCACGGCATGCCCACCTCGGACCCCACCTCGGACCCCCGGGCGCGTCTCCTCCGCAGACACCAAATCCCCGCGCCCCAGCAGGGGCGCGGGGAACTGCGCGGGGCGGAAGGCCGCAGCGGATGGCCCGAGCGCCGGCGGTTCTCCGGCTTCGGGCGGGGTTACGGGGTGTGCGAGCCCGGAGCACGGCGCACAAGGGCCGCGCCGGAGGCGTCAGCGCTGCGGGTAGAGGTGCTCCAGGACCGCGGCGACGCCGTCCTCGTCGTTGCTGGTGGTGACGGTGTCGGCGACGGCGAGGAGTTCCTCATGGGCGTTGGCCATGGCGACGCCGTGGGCGGCCCAGCCGAACATCGGGACGTCGTTGGGCATGTCGCCGAAGGCGATGGTGTCGGCGGCGCGGACGCCCAGGCGGCGGGCGGCGACGGCCAGGCCGGTGGCCTTGGACAGGCCGAGCGGGAGCAGCTCGACCACGCCGGCGCCGGCCATCACCACGCCGACCAGGTCGCCGGCGGCGCGGCGGGCGGCCTCGGCGAGGGCGTCGTCGGTGAGGGCGTGGTGCTGGATGTACAGCTTGCTGAGCGGGGAGTCGTACAGCCCGCCGCGGTCGACCCGGACGACCGGCAGGTCGGAGCCGATCAGCAGCTCGTAGCCGGGGCCGGCCAGCACCTGGCCGTCGAGGCCGTCCTGGTTGGCGGCGATGGCCAGCGGGCCGGTCTCGGCCTCGATCTTCTCGATCGCGAGCGCGGCGAGCCGCCGGTCCAGGGTGAGCGAGGTGAGCAGCTTGTGCGCGCCGGCGTCGTACACCTGGGCGCCCTGGCCGCAGACCGCTATCCCGGTGTAGCCGATCTCGTCGAAGACCGGGCGGGCCCAGACCGCGGAGCGCCCGGTGACGATGATGTGCAGCGCGCCCGCGCCGGTGGCCGCGGCCAGGGCGGCGCGGGTGCGCTCGGAGACGGTCTCCCCGCTGGTGAGCAGGGTGCCGTCGAGGTCGGTGGCGACCAGCCGGTAGGGCAGGTCGCCACCGTCGGGGGAGACGGGGCTGGGGCTGGTGGTGCTCATGGGCCGTACGTCTCCCGGGAGTGTCGCAGGTGGTGCTGGGCGGGCCGGCTTACTTGACCGGCTCGAGGACGGTCCGTCCGCCGAGGTACGGCCGCAGCGCCTCGGGCACGACGACCGAGCCGTCGGCCTGCTGGTGGTTCTCCAGGATCGCCACGATGGTGCGCGGGACGGCGACCAGGGTGCCGTTCAGGGTGGCGAGCGGGCGGGTCTTGCCCTCCTCGCGCATCCGGATCGACAGCCGGCGGGCCTGGTACTCGGTGGTGTTGGAGGTCGAGGTGACCTCGCGGTACTTGCCCTGGGTGGGGATCCACGCCTCGATGTCGAACTTGCGCGCGGCCGAGGCGCCGAGGTCGCCGGAGGCGACGTCGATCACCCGGTACGGCAGCTCCAGCGCGTTGAGGAAGTCCTTCTCCCACTGGAGCAGGCGCCGGTGCTCGTTCTCCGCGTCCTCGGGAGTGGTGTAGACGAACATCTCCACCTTCTCGAACTGGTGGACGCGGATGATGCCGCGGGTGTCCTTGCCGTAGGTGCCGGCCTCGCGGCGGAAGCAGGACGAGTAGCCGGCGTAGCGCAGCGGCAGCTTGTCGGCGTCGAGGATCTCGTCCATGTGGTACGCCGCGAGCGGGACCTCGCTGGTGCCGACCAGGTACCGGTCGTCCTCGGCGAGGTGGTACACGTTCTCGGCGGCCTGGCCGAGGAAGCCGGTGCCGTCCATGGCGGCCGGGCGGACCAGGGTCGGGGTGATCATCGGGATGAAGCCGGCCGCGGTGGCCTGGGCGATCGCCATGTTGACCAGGGCGAGCTCCAGCAGCGCGCCGACGCCGGTCAGGTAGTAGGAGCGGGCACCGGCGACCTTGGCGCCGCGCTCGGTGTCGATCGCGCCGAGGATCTGGCCGAGCTCGACGTGGTCGCGGGGCTCGAAGCCCTCGGCGGCGAAGTCGCGCGGGGTGCCGATCTCCTCGAGGGTGACGAAGTCCTCCTCGCCGCCGACCGGGGCGGCCGGGTCGATGAGGTTCGCCAGGGAGCGGAGCAGGCGGTCGGCCTCCTCCTTGGCCGCTCCCTGCTCGGCGTCGGCGGCCTTGACCTCGGCGGCCAGGTCCTTGGTGCGCTGGAGCAGGGCGGCCTTCTCGTCGCCCTTGGCCTGGGCGACCTGCTTGCCGAGCACCCGCTGCTCGCTGCGCAGTTCGTCGAAGCGGCTGCCCGAGGACCGGCGCCGCTCATCGGCGGAGAGGAGGGCGTCGACCAGGTCGACGTCCTCGCCACGGACGCGCTGCGAGGCGCGCACTCGGTCAGGGTCCTCACGGAGCAGGCGAAGGTCAATCACAGGCCCAAGCGTACCGGGAGACCGTTCCTCCACCGGTACGGCTTTTTCCCTGGGGATAACTCGTCCGCGCCTGTGGATAACTCCTGTGGGAAACTTCCCGTCGCCGGGTTATCCACAGGCCTGGCCCCGGACCTGTGGATCAAAGGGGAGGATTGCCTTCCGCGTGAACGAACCAGGGAATTGAGGTTTCAAACCTCAATCAACCTTCTCGGGTGAGGGAATTGAAGCACTCGGACGGGTGATTTGCTGGCAACCGGGTGACTCTGGTCCGATTGGTCATCTCTGCGACGCAAACCGATGGTCCGACCGGGTCTGGGCAATGGCTATACCGGTTTGTCGACTCATCCCCAGGCCTGTGGATAACTCCGGGCTGTGGACAGCGGGGAGCCCTGTGGACAGCGGTCTCCGGCCCCGACGGCCCCTGTGGACGACGGTGCGGTCACCCGCCCGGGCCGCCCGGGCCGGGCGAAAACAGTCGGAAAAGTCCGGAAGGACTCGAGGAGAAGCTCAGATGTCCCCGCGGCCGTCGAGCGCGCGGGAGAGCCAGTCCGCCGCCGAGGTGAAATCCCCGTCCGAGGTCCCCGGTCGGCGGTGGGTGGACTCCTGCCGGTCGGCGCGCGGATAGGAGCCGAGGTACCGCACCTGCGGGCAGATCCGCTTGAGCCCCATCATCGCCTCGCCGACCCGGCGCTCGGACAGGTGCCCCTCGCAGTCGATCAGGAAGCAGTAGCTGCCCATGCCCTCGCCGGTCGGGCGGGACTCGATCCGCATCAGGTTGACCCCGCGCACCGCGAACTCCTGGAGCAGTTCCAGCAGCGCGCCCGGGTGGTCGTCCGGCAGCCAGACCACCATCGAGGTCTTGTCCGCGCCGGTCGGCGAGGAGACCCGCCCCGGGCGGCCGACCAGGACGAACCGGGTGGCCGCGCTCTTCGCGTCCGCGATCTCCTTGACCAGCGGCTCCAGCCCGTAGATCGGCGCCGCGAACTCGCCCGCGAACGCGCCGTCGTAGCGGCCCTCGGCGACCAGCCGGGCGCCGTCCGCGTTGGAGGCCGCCGACTCCCAGTCCGCCTCCGGCAGATTGGCCGCCAGCCAGCGCCGTACCTGCGGCTGGGCCACCGGGTGGCTGGTCACCGTCTTGATCCCGGACAGCTCGGTGCCCGGCCGCACCAGCAGCGCGAAGGTAATCGGCAGCAGCACCTCACGGTAGATCATCAGCGGTGTGCCGGAGGCGAGTTCGTCGTTGGTCGCGGTGACCGCGCCCTCCACCGAGTTCTCGATCGGGACGAACGCCCCGGCCGCCTCCCCGCCGCGCACCGCGTCCAGCGCCAGCGCCACCGAGGACAGCGGCACCAGCTCCCGGGTCGCCGCCTCGGGCAGGGTGTGCAGGGCCGCCTCGGTGAACGTGCCGGCCGGTCCGAGGTAGGTGTAGCGGGTGGCCGACATGACGCCTCCGTGGGGTTCCGGGGTACTGCGCGGGCAGGGTGTGCCGAAGCAGTCACCCTAACGATTCAACGGCCCCGGCGGCCAAGCGTTCCAGTGGCCGGGACCGCGGCGGTGGATCCCGGGGGTCCGCCGTCGGACCCCCGGGGAACCGTCCGGGGAACTACCCCTCCAGCAGCTGCCGGCCGAGGTAGCCGCCGGGCGGCGCGCCCGGCGGCAGCGCGTACAGGCCGCTCGCCTCGTGCCGCAGGAAGCGGGAGAGGCCGTCGCCCCGGGAGAGCTTGCGCTGCACGGGGGTGAAGCCCTTGCCCGGGTCGTTCTGGAAGGCGAGGAAGAGCAGCCCGGCGTCCGGTGAGCCGTCCGGCAGCAGCCCGTCGTGGTACGAGAAGCCGCGCCGCAGCATCGCCGCCCCGCCGTTGGCCGCCGGGGCGGCGACCCGGATGTGCGCGTCGGCGGGGATCGCCAGGGTGCCGTCCGGGCCCTGCGCTGCGAGGTCGACCGGGGAGCGCTCGCCGGCCCCGGCGGGCGCGCCGAGCGGGGCGCCGTCCGACTTGCGCCGCCCGATCACCCGCTCCTGCCGGTCCACCGGCAGCGCCTCCCAGTTGTCCAGCAGCATCCGGATCCGCCGGAACACCAGGTACGAGCCGCCGGCCAGCCAGGCCGGCTGGTCGCCACCGGCGGCGCAGAACACCTTGGCGGCGAAGCCGTCCTCGTCCGGCCGGGGGTTGTTGGTGCCGTCGATCTGGCCCATCAGGTTGCGCCCGGTCACCGGTTGGGCGGCGGCGCCGGGGGTGCGGGCGAAGCCGGTCGACTGCCAGCGCAGCGCCGCCGTACCGGCCGCCAGCCGCTGGAGCACCCGCAGGGCGTGCACCGCGACCAGGGCGTCGTCCGCGCCGATCTGGACGAACAGGTCGCCGTCGCCGCGGGCCGGGTCGAGCGCGTCGCCGGGGAAGGCGGGCAGCGGTGCGAGCCCGGGCGGGCGGCGGTCGGCCAGCCCGGCCTTGTCGAACAGCGTGGCGCCGAAGCCGACCGTGACGGTGAGCGAGCAGGGGCCGGCGTCCAGCGCGACCTGGTTGTCGAACTCCTCGGACGGCTCCCCGGCGGTCAGCCGGTCGGCCGCCTTCGTCCAGCGCTGGAGCAGGGTGCGCAGCCCGTCCCGGCCGACGCCCTCGGCCAGGTCGAAGGCGGCCAGCTGGACCCTGGCCTGCGGCGGGTCGGTGATCCCGGCCTGGTGCTCGCCGCGGAACGGCACCCGGGCCGCGCCCAGCGCGCCGCCCGGGCCGGCCGCGGCCCGGCCGCTCCGGTCGGGACGGTCGTAGGCGACCGCCCCGGCGACGCCCGCGCCGGCCCCGACCAGCAGCCCGGCCCCGGCGGTGCCGAGCAGCGCCCGCCGGGTGAAGCCCGCGGGCCCAGTCGAAGCGTGGTCCGCCGGGCCGTGGTCCGCCGGGCCGTGGTCCGCCGGGCCGTGGCCCGCCGGGTTGCGGCCCGTCGAAGCGTGGTCCGTCGACATGTCGGTCACCCCGCTCACCCGATCTTGAACTGCTGGGTCGGGGTGGTCTGGTCGATGTCGGAGGAGCGGATCTGCACCGACACCACCCAGGTGCCCGCCAGCGGCAGCTGCGCGGTGCCGCTCCAGCGGCCGGTGCCCTCCGGGGTGAGCGCGACCGGCAGCGGGCCGAGGTCGCGGTCCGGCAGGGTGAAGGCGAGCTCCACCTCGGGGACGTCCACCGGCTGCCCGTCCGCGCCGTCCAGCGCGAGCTTCACCTCGTTCGGCCCGGTCCGGGCCGGGTTGAGGGTGACGGTCGCGGTGCCCTTGGCGTTCGGCGTCCGGCCCTTGGTGTCGTACGGGAGCTTGAGGTCGACGGTGCGGCCCGGCTCGGTCTGCGGCGCCGCGGCGGCCCCGCCGGCGGCCGGAGCGGCGGCCGCCCCGGCCTTGACCTCGCCCGCCACCCGCCCGGGCGGGGAGTTGGTGAGCATCGTCGTGACCACCAGCACCGCCACCGCGACCAGCGCCTCGACCAGCACCGAGCGGCGCAGCCCGGCCCGGGTCGGGGTCAGCCCGCGGTCGCGTCCGGCGCTCCGCAGCGCGGCCCGCTGGCGCTCCAGCTGCGCCTGCCGGGCCGGGTCCTCGCTGTGCGCCGCCACGGCGACCGGCTCCGGCAGCTCGGCCGGTGCGACCTCGACCGCCTCGGCCGGGGCCGAGCGCAGCCTGGCCAGCCAGGAGCGGGAGATCCAGGCGACGCCCAGCATCGCGGCCACGCAGCCGCTCTTCACCAGCAGCAGCCGCCCGTACTCGGTGCCGGTCAGCGCGCCCCAGCTGCCCAGACCCCGCCAGGACTGGTAGATCCCGGTCCCGGCCAGCACGGCCACCGAGCCGAAGGCGATCTTCGAGAAGCGGTCCACGACCTCGGCGCCGACGCCCTCGCGCAGCGCGACCAGCAGTGCGGCCAGCCCGCCCAGCCAGAGCGCCATCGCGATCAGGTGCAGGATGCCGAGCGGCAGCGCCAGCCAGACCTGGATGCCCACCGAGGCGTGGTCGGCGCCGACCCAGGTCGCCGAGAGGGCGACGGCCAGCACCAGTCCGGCCACGCCGAGGCCGAGCCGGGCCTCGCGCTGCGGCCGTTCGGCGGCCCGCCGCTCCAGCTCGCGCAGCTCGGCGGCCTCGGCGTCGTCCTCGGCGGCCGCGCCGCGCGCGAGGTCGTCGGTGCCGGCCTCCTCCTCGTCCCGCGGCTTCGGCACGACCGGCCGCGGCGGCTGCCCCAGCTGCCCGACCAGCAGCGACAGGAACACCCCGCCCGCCGCGAGCAGCAGCAGCCGGGCGGCCAGCGCGGTGCCGATCCGCTCGTCCAGCGTGGCGCGCACCAGCGACAGGTCGAAGGCCTGCCCGATCCCGGAGCCGCGCTCGTACGGGCCGCGCAGCATCAGCACCGCGACGGTGGAGACCAGCAGCGCCGTCCAGCCCGTCATCAGCAGCCGCTGCACCCGGCGCCGGGCGGTGCCGGCCGGCCAGCAGAGCAGCACGAAGGCGGCGACGCCGACCAGCAGCGCGAAGGCGGCGTACGCGACGGTGCGCCCGGTGCCGTACAGGGCGGCGACCAGGCCGTCGGCCTCGGCGCCCTGGAGCGCGGTGGCCGACACCGACGTGTCCGAGGGCGCGCCGATGGAGAAGGTGAACGCCCCTCCGACCGGGTGGGAGTCGTCCGAGACGGCCCGCCAGGCCACCGTGTAGGTGCCGTTGGCGAGTCCGTCGCGCAGCCCGACCCGGGCGGTGTTGCCCTTGCCGTCGGCGTGCGCCGGGTTGCCGGTGTCCACGGCCTTGCCGGCCGGGTCGAGCACCCGGACGGAGTCGTTGGAGAGCGAGACGGACTCGCTGAAGGTCAGCGTCACCGCCTGCGGGGCGGTGGCGACCACCGAGTTCTGCCGGGGGTCGGTGGAATCCAGGGTGGCGTGCGCGGAGGCCGGCCCGGCGCCCGCGAGCATCAGCGCGAGCAACGCGCCGAGCACTCCGAGCACCCCGGCGATCCGGCGGTGGGTGGCCTTCTCCAGGCCGGCCGACTGCATGGTGGCGGTCCCCTTAACTCTGGCCGGGGCGGTAGGTGAGCTCCTTGACCGGCACCTTGACCGAGATGGTGCCGGACTTGGCGAAGGTGAGGTCCAGCTCCAGCTCGTCGCCGAGGACCGGGGCCTTCTGCCATCCCATGATCATGAGGTGGTTGCCGCCCCGGGCGAGCTGCAGCGCGCCGTGCGCGGGGACGTCGAGGCTGTCCACCTGCTCCATGGTCGACGCGCTCGAGCGGTGCATGGTGACCGACTCGGCGGCCGGGCTGCTCACCTTGAGCAGCTGGTCCTGACCGCCGTCGTTGCGGACGGTCAGGTAGCCGGCCGCCATGCCGCCGGCCGGGGGGAGCGGGATGTAGGAGTCGGCGACGCTGAGCCGGGCCGGCCCGGCGGCGGCACCGTCCTGGCCGCCCGCGCCGCCGCCCGTCCCGCAGGCGGCCAGGATGGCGCCGCCGCCCAGGGCCGTGGCGACGACGGCGCCGAGCAGGGCGCTGCGGCGGAAGCGGCCGGTCCCGGTCTGTGCCGGGGTCACGCCGCGACCCCCTTGGCGAGCAGCGGCAGGTCGTGCTCGTAGGTCTTCTCCTCGGTGCCGCTCATGTAGAGCACGTGGGCCTTGTCGTCCGAGGGGAGGAAGGCCAGCACCTGCGCGCCGTGGGTGGAGGTGACCGTGCCGTCCGCGTTGACGACCGGGTCCTCGATCATGATGCCGAGCGACCTGGCGGCGGTCTTCACCTTGGCCAGGTCCCCGGTGAGGCCTATGAAGTCGCTGCCCATCGAGTCCAGCCAGGTGCGCAGCACCTGGGGGGTGTCGCGCTGCGGGTCGGTGGAGACGAAGACGACGTTGACCTTCTGCCGCTCCTCCGCGGGGAGCGCCTTCATCGCGACGCCGATGTCGCCCATGGTGGTCGGGCAGACGTCCGGGCAGCTGGTGTACCCGAAGAACAGCAGGGTGGCCTTGCCGTTGGTCTGCTGGCGCAGGTCGAAGGGCTGGCCGGCGGTGTCGGTCAGCTGGAGGTCCGGCTTCTCGAAGTTCTTGGCGAGCTTGGTGCCCTGGTACGGGGTGTCCTCCTTCTGCCGGGTGACCTTGGCGGCGGTGGAGCCGCCGCCGGAGGAGCCGCAGGCGGAGAGGGTCAGGGCGGCGGCCAGCGCGAGGGCGGCCGCGCCGGCCAGGCGGGTGGTGCGGGGCATGGGAGTTCCGATCGTGCGGGGTGGGCCACCGGTGGGGCCCGTACCCGTGGTCCGGGTACGGGCCCCGCCGGCGTGGGGTCAGGAGGCGGTGTTGCCGCTCTTGCGGCGCAGGCCGAGCACACCGACGGCGGTGCCGATCACACCGACGACGATGCCGACCACGCCCAGGGTGCGGGCGGTGGAGTCGCTGGACTTGGTGTCGCCGGCGGCGGCCTGGTCGGAGCTGCCCCCGTGGGCGCCCGCGGCCGGGGAGGCGGTGACGCCGTGGCCGTCACCCTCGGCGGCCTTGGTGAGCTTCAGGACGGGCGCGGGCTTGGCCGGCTCGGGCTGGCCGTCCTTGGTCTCGTCGATCCAGCGGGCGATGTCGCCGTTGTCGTAGGTCTGGAGGGTCTTGAAGACCAGGTTGTCGGTGTCGGTCGGCAGCGGGCCGAGCGAGACCCGGAACTCCTGGAACTGGCCGGGGGCGATCTTGGTGCCGGCGTCGGCGGTCCAGGTGATCTTGGAGACGGCCTCGGTGACGTCGTTGCCGTGCACCTTGATCGGCTTGTCGAGCTTGGCCTTCTCGACCGCGGCGGTCCAGCCCGGCAGCGGCAGGGTCCGGACCGAGGCCAGCGGGTGGTCCAGCGGGAGGTTGACCTCCAGCTTCACCGTGCCCGCCGTGTCGCTCTCGTTCGGCACCCGGAAGTCGACGGCCGTGTAGCCGCCCTGGGCGGCCGCACCCGGGTTCACGGTGACGTGCGCGAAGGCGGGGCCGGCCAGCGCCACCACGGACGCGGCGGCGGTGAGGGCGACGGCGGCGAGACGGCGGGCGGGAAGGGAACGCATGATGCGGGTCTCCGATCGGAGCTCGGCGGCAGCCGGAACCGGCGACGGACGGGAGCCGTGCCGCGGGGGCCGCGGGGGTGGGGACGTGGGGGTGGAGCCTCGGGCCGCCCCGGTGGTCGGGGGAACGGCCGGACGGTACGCACGCCGGGCACCCGGGACGGCCGAGGGCCGCCAGGAAACGCCGGTCAGTACGCGAGGGCCCCGCACGGCGGGCCGCGCCGCACCACGCTGTGCCGCAGCACGGCACCCGCCGGGAGCGGGCTCTCCCCGCCCCGGGCACCGAACCGGCGGGCCGGGCCGGCCGTCCCGAACAGACCGCGCAGCAACGCGGCCACCAGCGCGAACGCCGTACGCAGCGGCGCCGCCCAGTGCTCCCGGGCGGCTGTGGCGGCCACCCGCAGCAGCTGCCACAGGGCCGCCTCGCCGCGCCGCAGCCACCAGCCCGCGACCAGCGCGGCGCCGAGGTGCCCGGCCAGCATCGACGGCGTCATGCCGAAGACCCCGGCCTGCCACCAGGGCGCGGCGGCGAACGCGTGCGGGTCCAGGCCCGCGGAGGAGACCAGCTGCTCCGGGGACGGGCTGCCCGGCAGGCCGAGCAGCGTGCCGGGGCGGGCCTCGTTGCAGATCAGCCGGCCGGCCACCTGCGGCACCGTCAGCGGACCGGAGCCCCCGTGGTGCATGCCGGCCATGGAGCCGCCGAAACCGTTGAAACCGTGGAAGAGGCAGTGCAGTCCGAGCTGCCCGGCACCGAGCGCCCCGGCGATGGCCGCCAGCGAACGCTCCCGCCCGCCGCAGACCACCGCGAACGCCAGCACCGCGGCGAAGCCCAGCGCCAGTGCGGTCGGCGGCACGTTCCCGCCACCCGCCAGGGCGTGCCCGGCGGCGGCTATCAGGGTGCACACCAGCGCGAACGGGACCGCCCGGGCAAGCCGCAGGTCCCAGGCGGCGGACCCCACCGGCTGGGCCGGTCCGGGGGCGCCCGGGAGCGGGGCGGCGGCGAGGGCAGTCATGGCCGGGCCATCCTCTCATTGCGTACGCCGCCGACACGGGCAGGGTGGGAAATCCCTACGAATGCCCCTTTCGGCGGCGCGTGCGAGGGGGCGTACGCGTCGCCCGGCACAGACCCCGGCCCCCGGTCCATCCGCCGAACGGGCGGTAGCGGCCCCCGGGCACGGTTCGCCGGGGAATCGCCCGGAGATACCTAGTTGTATGTGGAGCCGCAGCCAGGAGGGACCTCCCGTGGACATCTGGTGGACTCTGCACCTCAAGCGCGACCCGGCCAGCGTTCCGCTGGCCCGGCGCATCCTGCTCGGTGCGATGGCGACCGCGGGCGTCGACCCGCAGATCGCGGACGACCTCGGCGTCGCCCTCACCGAGGCCTGCGCCAACGCCGTCGAGCACGGCGCCACCGGGCGGCCCGACGACGGCTTCCAGGTCACCGCCTCGATCTGCGGCGACCGGCTGCGGATCGAGGTCACCGACTCGGGCCCCGGCCTGCCGGCCCCCGCCCCCGCCGGGGCCGCTGCCGCCGTCCGCCGCACCCCCGCGCCGGACCAGGCCCGTCCGGCGGTGGCCGGCCGGGCGCCCCGCCGCACCCGCCGCGGCCGCGCCACCGTCCCGGCCCGCGTCCTCGCCGCGTACGGCCCCCGCCGTGACGGCCACCCGTACGACACCCACGTCCTGCCCTGTCGCCCCAGCGTCCCCACCCTGCGCCCGGTCGACCTGGACACCCTCCCCGACCTCACCGCCGAGTCCGGCCGCGGCCTCTTCCTCATCCACGCCCTCACCGACCACGTCCAGCTGCGCAACCACCCGCTGCGCGGGGCGATCGTCAGCTTCGACAAGATCCTCAAGTGGCAGGACGACGCGCTGCTGCGGGCGGCTTCGTAGGGCGGGTGGCGTTGTAGGGGACGGCGGGGGAGCCGGGGGCGGTCAGTGGCGCAGGGCTTCGGCCGGTTCGACGGCGGCGGCCCGGAGGGCCGGGTAGAGGCCGGCCAACAGGCCCACCAGGCTGCCGGCCAGGGGTGCGGGCAGGACCGTCCAGGGCTGGAGCAGGGCGGTCCAGTCGCGGGCCAGCGCGACCAGCACCACGACGGCCACGCCGATCGCGGTGCCGATCAGCCCGCCGAGGGTGCCGAGCACGGTGGACTCGGTGAGGAACTGGGCCGCGATGTGCCGGGGCCGGGCGCCGAGGGCGCGCCGCAGGCCGATCTCGCCGGTGCGCTCCAGGACGGCGACCAGCGTGGTGTTGGCGATGCCGACCGCGCCGATCACCAGGCAGATGGCGGCCAGCAGCAGGAACAGCCCGGTGAGGTCGGTGGAGACGGAGTCCCGCAGGGTGTGCGGGTCGGGCGGGGCGAGGGCCTCGAAGTCCTGGGGGGCCTCCGGGCGCAGGGCGGTCGGGGCCTGGGAGGCGACCAGGGCGGCCGCGCCGGTCCGGGTGCGGACCACCATCCGGGCCCGGCCGTTCTCCCCGGGCGGCGGGTTGCCCCAGAGCGTCCGCGCGGTGGTGGTGGGCACCATGACGTCGAGCGCGGTCTCGGGCAGCCGGGCGCTGCCGTCGATGATGCCGATGACGGTGAAGCCGACGCCGTTGACGAACACCGCGGGGTGGGCGTCGAGGCGGCTGATGCCGAGCCGTCCGGCGGCGGCCGAGCCCAGGACCGCGACCCGCAGGCCGCGTTCGCTGTGGAAGGCGTTGTAGACGGTGCCGGCGGAGACCCGGGCCTCGATCGCGTCGAAGCCGCCGGGGGAGAGCGCCAGGACGTTGAGCCCGGCGCCGGAGCCGGTGCCGGGCACCGGGGAGGTGGAGATCTTCGGCTCGGTCAGCGGCGCGCTCCAGTAGACCCCGGCCGCGACCGCGCCGTTGAGCCGGCCCACCCGGCGGTCGGCGTCCTCGGGGAAGTCCATGGCGGCGCGGTGCTGGCCGTTGCCGAGGACCACCTCCGCTCCGCTGCCGACCAGGGTGACCGTGGTGTTCTGCAGGGCCGAGAAGCGCTTGCCGATCTGGCCGGTGGCGCTGGAGGTGAGCCCGAGGACGGCGACGAAGGCGCCGACGCCGAGGACGGTGCCCAGCAGGGTGAGCACCGACCGGCCGGGGCGCTGCACCATGCCGGACAGTGCCTCGCTCAGCAGGTCGGTCAACCCGAGCCGGGAGAGCGGGACTTCGGTGGACGTGGCGCGCCTCCTCACCGTTCGACCGCCGCCCCGGTCGCGCTCAGCCGGCCGTCCCGGATGGTGATGGTCCGCCGGGCCCGTTCGGCGACCTCGCGGTCATGGGTGATGACCAGCAGGGTCAGGCCGCTCCCGTGCAGTTCCTCGAACAGTTCCATGACCCGCAGGGCCGTCGCCGAGTCGAGGTTCCCGGTCGGTTCGTCGCACAGCAGGAGCGACGGCCGGTTCACCAACGCCCTTGCCACCGCGACGCGTTGACGTTCACCTCCGGACATCCTGGAGGGCAGGGCCTCGGCCCGGTGGCCGAGGCCGACCTGGTCCAGGACCCGTCGGGCGGCGTCGGCCCGGCCCGCCCTGGCCGATCCGTTGTAGACCTGGGCGAGCATCACGTTCTCCAGTGCGGTCCGGTACGGCAGCAGGTGGAAGGACTGGAAGACGAAGCCGATCCGGCGCCCGCGGAGCGCGGTGCGGCGGGCCTCGGAGAGCGCGCCGGTGTCGATGCCCTCGAGTTCGTACGTGCCGCCGCTGGGCCGGTCGAGCAGGCCGAGCAGGTTGAGGAAGGTCGACTTGCCGGACCCCGAGGGGCCGATCACGGCGGCGTACTCGCCGCGGGCGACCTCCAGGTCGAGGGGGTGCAGGGCGGTGACCGGCGGTGGGCCGGGGAAGGTGCGGAACGCCCCGCGCAGCCGGATCACCGGGGTGTCGCGGTCGGCTCCGGCGCGGTCTGTCCCGGCCCCGCTCACCGGCCGACCACGACCTGCTCGCCGGGCTTGAGCTCGGCTCCGGCGGCGGGCTTGACCTCGACGAAGCCGTCCGCGGCGACGCCCACCGTCACCTCCACGGTGCGCCGGGTGCCGTCGGTGCCCGCGACGGACACCGAGGTCCGGCCGTCGACGCCCGAGCTGATGGCGGAGGAGGGCACGGCGAGCACCTCGCCCTGGGTGGAGGCGGCGACCACGGTGATCCGGACGTCCTGGCCCTCCAGGGCCGGGTCCCAGGGGGCGTCGGGGGTGACGACGAGCGGGACGTAGGGGTCGGTGCCGGCGCCCGGGGCCGCCGGTGCCGCGCTGGCGGCGCCGCCTCCACCCCCGCCGCCACCGGGGCTTCCCGGGGTGACGAGCGCGCCCACCGAGCCGACCTTGGCGGTGAGTTGGACGCCCGTGGTCTCGGACAGCACGGTGACGTCCATGCCGGGCTTGACCAGCGGGGCGTCGCCGGGGAGCAGGTGGCCGGTCAGGTTGAGGCCGCCGGCGGTGAGGGTGAGGACCGGGGCCGTCACCTTGTCGCCGACCCTGGCGCCGACGGCGCCCACCCGGGCCGGCAGCGCGGGCAGGAAGACCACCTCGGCGGCGGGCAGTTGGGGGCCGTCCTTGGCCTGGGCGCGGGCCAGGTCCTGCTGCTTGGCGGTGAGATCGGCGCGGGCCCGGGCGAGCGCGGCGGCACCACCGGAACCGGCGCCACCGGAACCGGCGCCACCGGAACCGGCGCCACCGGAACCGGCACCACCGGCGGGTGCGCCGGTCCCGGTGGCTCCCGGGGCCGGTGCGCCGTTCTTGCCGGCCGCCGGGGCCGTGGTGGCCGCTGTGGCCGCCGCGGTCGGCTCGCCGCCGCCGCGGGCGGGCTGGCTCTCCAGGTCCCGGACGGCCTGTTTGGCCTGGTCCACGGCCTGCTGGGCGGTCCGGACGGCGGTGGCGGTCTGGTCGCCGGTGGTGGCCGCCGGGTAGCCGAGCTTCTGGTAGAGCCTGGCCACGGCGGCCTTGGTGGCGGCCCCGAAGTACCCCTTGTCGTCGCCGCCCGGGTAGTACCCCATGTCCCGGAGCACGTCCTGCAGTTGGCCGATGTCGCCGCCGGACTCGCCCGGTGCCATGTCGCGGTAGGCGGGTGTCGAGCCGGGCAGGGCGATCACCGGCCGTCCGGACACCTCGGCCAGCACCTGCCCGGAGTCCACCGCGTCCCCGCTGTTGACCTTCAGCGCCGTCACGATCGGGGTGCCGCCGCCCGGGCCGCCGGCGCTGGCCGAGACCGCGCCCGGCTGTACCGGGAAGGACTGGCCGGCCGTGAACACCCCGCGCAGGACCGTGGTGTTGGAGAGCACCCGCTGCACCACCGGTGCCGTGAGCACCGAGGCGGGCGGCGCCTTGGCGTCGGCGGCGGCCTGCTCCGGCGAGCGGATCAGGGTGGCGGCCCACATCCCGCCCCCGGCGGTGACCGCCGCGACCAGGGCGATCACGACGATCAGCCGCCGCCGTCGACGCGGGGTGGACCCGGCCGGGGTGGCGGGTTCCGCTGCGGTGGCCTCGGGCTCGGGTGTTTCCACGGCTTCCATTTCCGGTACGTCTTCCGGTGCTTCGCGCTCGGACGGGGGTCAGCTGCTGCGGGACGGGGTGGCGGTGCCCCCGGGGCACGGCAGCGGGTTCTGGATGTCCGTGACCTTCCACACTCCGTCGATCCGACGCATCGTCATGATGCTGAGCTGTTCTGGTCGTTGGCTGACCTGGCTGATCTCGTGGCCGGTGCCCGCGTCCACGATCCGCCAGGCGTTCAGGTCGACGCAGTCGTACAGCCGGCGGGCCTCCCCGTCGGTCCGCACGCCGAGCAGCCGGTGCTTCACCTCGCCGCTCATGTGCTGCCCCTCCTGGCGCAGTTGGTCCACCGAGGCGCGCAGGATGGAGAGGTTGGGCTCGTCGGCGTGGGCGTCCAGCGGCGCGGCGGCGACGTCGCCGGCCCGGGCGACCTTCGTCCACTCGTCCCAGTAGGCGAGGTACGGCTGCCGCAGGTCGTCCCCGACCGTGGTCAGCCGCTCGCCGTTCGGGCCGGTGGCGGTGGTGCGGTCCGGGGCGGCCGAGGAGGTGCCGGAGCAGCCCGCGGCGGCCAGGACGGCGGCGCAGACCAGGGCGGCGGCGGCCGTCCGCGCCGGGCGGCCGGGCCGGGCGCGGCTCACTGGCCGTGCTCCCGCAGCACCGTCGCCGCCTGGTCGAGCTGGGACTGGATGGCGGCGCGGTAGGCCTTCAGCTCGTTGTCGTGCTGCTCGATCAGCTGTTTCTGGATGGCGCTCTGGACGCCGAAGGCGATGCCGGAGAGGTTGGTCTGCCGGGTGCAGGCGACGTCGGCCTTGGCGGTGTCGATCTCCCGCTGGGTCACCGTGGGGCCCCAGGACTCGGTGCTGAGGCTCTCGGGGTTGCCGTAGGCGTAGCCCCGCTGCTTCATGCAGGACGCCCATTCGGTGGTGGCGGCGACCACCCGGGCGTCCGCCTTGGTGCGGTTCATCGACTGGCCGGTGAGGTCCCCGTAGACGTCGGCGGCGGGCGGCTTGTCGCCCTTGAGCTTGCGGTCGGCCTCGCCGGTGCAGCCGCCGGGCGGGGTGCTGCCGCCGGCCGGTTCGCCGCCGGTGGGGGACTTCAGCCCGGAGAGCGCGGTGAACTCGGCGGGGTTCATCGGACTGCCGCTGCCGACCTTGGCTCCTCCGGCGGTGCCGGGCTGGTGGAACCCGTACTGGGCGGCCTGCGCCTCGTTGAGGAACCCGTACGGCGTGGGCATGTCGTCCTTGCCGGCCTTGGTGAGGTCGGCGTTGTTCGGCTGCCAGGAGGCGAAGCCGAGCCGCTTCATGCAGTCCTGGGTGAGCAGGCCCTGCGCCTTCGCGATGCCGGTCAGTTCCTGGGGGCTCGCCGCGAAGGCCCGCAGCGGGAGCTGCTGGGTGTCGGCCACGGTCGTCGGGGTGGGCGTCGCGGTCAGGGCGGGCGCGGCGGCCTGGCCGCCGGTTCCGCCGGTGATCGGGGCGGCGCTCCCGCCGGAGGAGCAGCCGGTGAGCAGGGCGAGCCCGGTGGCGGCGACGACCAGGGCGGTGCGGCGGTGGGACCTCACGAGTGGACCTCATCGGGTGGGCGGGCCGGTAGTCTCGGGCGGAGCCCTCTTCGCCCCATTAGCGGTGGGGCGAAGAGGGCCGTGGTGCGGTGGAGCAGATCAGCACTTGGTCCACTGGTTCGAGAGGGCACCGGAGATGTAGTCCTCGAAGGTGTAGCCCCAGACGCCGGTGGCCCGGTCGGTGTTGCTGTCCCAGGCGGTGTAGCCGTTGACGGTCGAGCCGTTGGTGAAGCACCAGTCGTTGGTGCCGTGGCCCGGGTAGCCGATGCCGTTGATGGAGGAGTTGGTGTACGGGCCGCTGCGGATGTTGGCGGCGGTGGTGTAGTCGCTGACGTAGAGGGCGTTGGCGGCCCCGGTGCCGAGGGTCAGCGCGGCGACGGCGGCGGCTGCCACGGTGGCCACGCGGCCCATGCGGTTCTTGAGCATGGTGAGTCCCATCTCTCTTGGTGCGGAGGGTAGTTGCCGATGCCCCGAGTGGGGCCAGGACATCTCAGCACCGGGCCGGACGGTCCACCAGTGTCCTCAGGTACAGTCCTCCAGCCGGAACAGCAGGGCCGCCTGGGCCAGTTGGATGCGCGAGCACACGCCGAGCTGCTCGAACAGGGCGGCGGTGTGCGCCTTGACGGTCCGCTCCTCGATCCGCAGTTCGGCGGCGATCTCCTGGTTGGACAGGTCGGTTCCGATGAGTTCGAGGACTTGGGCGCGGCGCTGGGAGAGCCCCCTGACCCGGTCGGCCGCCGCGCGCATTCTCGAAAGATGATCGATCGTCAAAAGCTGTGCATCGCCCATCGGTTCCCCCCGTAGCCGAGTGTGGAGCGTACGCACGACAAGTCTCGGCCGGGCGGTAGGCCCAGTCAACGTGGATGTTACGGAGAGAGACGCTCCGGATGTCCGCGGTGAGCCGGCCGGGGGTGGGCCGTACGGGCCGCCGACCGGTGGTTCCGCTCCGGTTGCCGGGTGCGCGCGGCGGTCGGACGATGGGGGCATGATGCACCAGATGCGGGCCGAGTACGGCGCCGACGGCGAGGCCGGCGGGGTGCGGCTGTGGCACATGGTCCGGGGCGAGGAGAGTGTGGCGATGTGCGGCCGCGAGCTCGACCCGGCCGCGCGGGTGCGGGAGGCGGTGGACTGGGGGAAGACCCCGGAGCTGTGCTGCCACACCTGCGGGGCGTACTTCCTGCGCGAGGCGCCGTACCTGGCGGCCGAGCACCCGTAAACGGCGCTACCGTGCTCGGCATGGAGGAATCCCTCGTCCGGCCGTCGCCGTTGACCGATGAGGCCGCCGGGCTGCGCGCCGGTGTGCCGGAACTCCCCGAGTACGTGGACCGGTTGTGCGCGCTGGTCGAGCGGGTGGACCCGCTGATCCACGCGTTCGTGCCGGAGCCCGGGCGGTACGACCGGCTGCGGTCGCGGGCGCGCGAGCTGGCCGTGCGGTACCCGGAGCCCGACCGGCGGCCGCCGCTGTACGGGGTGGCGGTGGGCGTCAAGGACATCGTGCACGTGGACGGGCTGCCCACGCACGGCGGTTCGGCGCTGCCGCCCGGGGTGCTGGCCGGGCCGCAGGCCGTGGTGGTGGACCGGCTGCTGGCGGCGGGGGCGATGGTCGCGGGCAAGACGGTGACCGCCGAGTTCGCCGCGAGCGCCCCCGGTCCGACCCGCAATCCGCACCGGCCGGGGCACACCCCGGGCGGCTCCAGCAGCGGTTCGGCGGCGGCGGTCGCGGCCGGGCTGGTGCCGCTGGCGATCGGCACCCAGACGGTTGGCTCGGTGATCCGCCCGGCCGCGTACTGCGGGGTGGTGGGCTTCCGGCCGACGTACGGGCGGATCCCGATCGCGGGGGTGATCCCGAACGCGCCGAGCCTCGACACCCTGGGGACCTTCACCGCCGACCTGGCGGGCGCGGCCCTGGCGGCCCCGCTGCTCTGCGACGACTGGCGGGGCGACGACCGGCTTCCCTCCCCGGACCGGATCGGTGCCGGGGAGGTCCGGCCGCCCGTGCTCGGGGTGCCGGACGGGACGTACCTGGAGTGCGCCGAGCCGGCCGCGCTGCGCGCCTTCGAGGAGCAGCTGGCCCGGCTGGCGCGGGCCGGGCTCACGGTGCGCCGGGTCGAGCTGTTCCCGGACTTCGCCGAGGTCGTCCGGCAGCTGCAGACGGTCAACCGCTTCGAGCTGGCCCGCGGCCACGCCGACTGGTTCGCCCGCTTCGGCGGGCTCTACCGGCCGGAGACGGCGGCGGGCATCCGGGTCGGCCGGGGCGTCGCGGCCGAGGACCGGGAGGCCGCCCTGCGGTTCCGGGAGCGGCTGCGCGAGCGGGTGGCCGCGGCGGGCGCGGCGGCCGGGGTGGACCTGTGGTTGGCGCCCTCGGCGACCGGCGGGGCGCCGGAGGGCCTGCACAGCACGGGGGACGCGGTGATGTCGCTGCCGTGGAGCTTCCTCGGGCGCCCGGCGCTGAGCCTGCCGGCCGGGCGGACCGGGGACGGGCTGCCGCTGGGCCTCCAGGTGGTCGGCGCGCCCGGCGGGGACGAGCTTCTGCTGGCCCAAGCAGCGTTCGTTGAAAGGGTGCTGACGGAGCGTTAGGCGAGCGTCGGGTCGGCCGGGTCGGTCGCCTCGGCGCGCAGCAGGCGCAGCAGCAGGCGGCCGGCCCGCTCGTACGGGGTGTCCTCGTCGTGCAGCACGGCCTGGGAGTTGGCCGTCTCCAGGACGGCGATCAGGGCGAAGGCGAGGTCCCCGAGGTCGGTGTCGGGGCGCAGGGCGCCGGCCGCCCGGGCGGCGGCGAGGGTCTCGACGACGGTGTCGGACCACTCCCGGGCGCAGCCGGCCAGGGCGTCCCGGACGGCGCCGGGGCGGGCGTCGAACTCGGCGGTGACCTCGTAGAAGAAGCAGCCGCCGGGGAACACCCGGGCGCGGGAGTAGGCCAGCCAGCTCTCGCAGAGGGCACGGGCCCTGGCGAGGCCGGGCGGGGTGTCGGCGACCGGGGCGACGACGGCGTCGGCGAAGATCCGGCGGGCGGCGCGGACGGTGGCCAGCTGCAGCTCCTCCTTGGAGCCGAAGCCGGCGAAGACGCCGCTCTTGCTGAGCCCGAGGTCGGTGGCGAGGCGGCCGATGGAGAGCGCGTCCAGGCCCTCGACGGAGGCGATCCCGACGGCGCGGCGCAGCACCGCGCGGCGGGTCTCCTCGCCGCGCAGGACCCGTCCGTCC
The DNA here is from genome assembly GCF_053597855.1 of Kitasatospora sp. NPDC001225. Lineage (NCBI taxonomy): Bacteria > Bacillati > Actinomycetota > Actinomycetes > Kitasatosporales > Streptomycetaceae > Kitasatospora > Kitasatospora sp. NPDC001225. The sequence goes on along the minus strand of NZ_JBSFJC010000079.1, from coordinate 8,043 downwards.
GTGGTCGTTCCGGCCATCGTCCGCGCCCCTGTTCTGCTCGTCTGTTCCGCTCGCCCTGCGTGCCGCCCAGGGTAGTGGGTGCATCGGGGTGGCCCCGGAGAACCCTAAAACTGCACGAACGGTCGTGCTAATATCTCGCCGCGAACGAGGCAGGACAAGGAGCGCGAGAGCAGGGAGACCCGATGGACCCGACCCGCGGACTGATCCGTACGACCCTCAACCCCACCGCCCGGATCGCCCCCGGCCTGGCCGGGCGGGCCGCCTTCGAGCTGTTCACGCACCCGGTCCGGCGCAGCCGGGTGCGCGCGTCGGAGCGGGAGGTGCACGGACGGGCGGCCACCGAGCGGCTCGCCGTGAACGGCAAGGCGGTGGTCGGCTACCGCTGGGGCAGCGGCGAGCGGCCGGTCCTGCTGCTGCACGGCTGGCGCTCCCGGGCCTCCCGGTTCGCCCCGTACGTGCCCCGGCTGCGGGCGCTCGGGCTGAGCGTCGTCGCCTTCGACGCGCCGGGCCACGGCGACTCCGGCGGCCGGACCACCGGCGTGCCGGAGTACCGCGAGCTCGCGCTGAGCCTCCAGGAGCGGTACGGGCCGTTCGAGGCCGTGCTGGCGCACTCGCTGGGCGTCTGCGCGGCCTTCGGGGCGCTGGCCGACGGCCTGCGGGCGGGCCGGCTGGCGGCCGTCTCCGGGGTGTCCCGGGTGGGCTTCTTCCCGGCCGCGTTCTGTGCCGGGCTCGGGTTGGACGCCGAGGTCGAGCGGGCGCTGCGGGAGCGGATCGAGCGGGAGCTGTTCGGCGGGGACGCCGGGGGCTGGGAGCGCTTCGACGCGGCCCGCCGGGTCGGGGCGGTCGACGGGCCGGTCCTGGTCGTGCACGACGAGGGCGACACCGTCGTCCCGCCGAGCGAGGCGTACCGGCTGCGCGAGGCGTACGGGGAGCGGCTGGAGCTGACCATCACTCAGGGCCTGGGCCACAGCAGGATTATCGCGGAGCCGGCCGTTGTTGATCAGGTGATCGGATTCATCTCTGCCGGCCGGGAGGTCGCTGTCGTATGAGGATCGTCGAACTGCACGCACAGGCCATGGAGTTGGCCGTCCAGGTGGTGGACGGCCTACGGCCGGACCAGCTCGACCTGCCCACCCCCTGCGCGGGGTGGACGCTGCGCAAGCTGCTGGAGCACTGCGTCGGCCAGCACCAGGGCTTCGCCGCGGCCGCCCGCGGCGCCGGGCCGGACCTGGCGCTGTTCGCGGACGCCCCGCTCGGCGCCGACCCGGCGGGCGCCTTCCGGCGCACCGGGACCGACCTCACCGAGGCCTTCCGGGAGGCGGCCACCGCGGACCGGCCGATCTGGCTGGCCGAGATCCGCGACGGCGGCCCCTTCCCGCTCACCCAGGCGGTGGGCTTCCACCTGCTGGACACCCTGGTGCACGGCTGGGACGTCGCCGCCGCGCTCGGCACCCAGGCCGCGCTGGTCGCCGCGGTGGACGGCGACGACGCGCTGGCCACCGCGCTGCTGACGGTGACCGAGGCCGTCCCGAACACCGAGGAACACCGGGCGCCGGGCCGGGCCTTCGCCCCGGGGCTCGAACCCGGCGGCGGCACCGGCCGGTTCGACCGCGCCCTGGCACTGCTCGGCCGCGACCCGGCCTGGAAGCCGTAACGGCCCTGTCCGCCCCGGGGGTTCCGGAACACAGGGGATTCCGGAAACCCCGGGGCCTGCCTTCGGCCCGCGTCCGCGGTCGGGCAGGCCCTACGGGCGGCGGGCGGCCCCGGCGCCCCGGCTCTCGGGGCCGCGCTGCTCGTCGGGGAAGCGCGGGCCGCCGATCAGGAAGAGCAGTGCGGCGGTCGGGAAGCCGAGCGAGGCGGCCAGCAACACGATGAACTCCCAGAACATCTTCCGCTCCTCGTCAGTCGCGGGCCGCCCGGACACCCGAAGGTGATCCCAAACCCGACCCGCTCCGATTGGCCGAATCGTCCGGTCACTGTCCGACGGTATGGCCGAATCACCCCGGCTGCCACCGGGCGCCGGCCCCCGGCCCGCGCCACACCGGCGCACGGGTCTGGGCGCGGGCCGGGGGCGGCGGCCACACTGTCGGGATGCAGCTACAGCTCGCAGGGGAAGCACGGCGGCCCGACCGCGAGAGCGAGGACTTCGCGGTGGCCTCGCCGGAGGCGCTGGTCCTGCTGGACGGCGCGAGCTCGCCGGTCGGCCTGGAGTCCGGGTGCCGGCACGGGACGGCCTGGTACGTGCGCCGGCTGGGCGTGCACCTGCTCGCCCGGCTCACCGACCGGGCGGACCGCTCGATCGCCGACTGCCTGGCCGACGCCATCGTCGAGACGGCCGCGCTGCACGGCGGCCGCTGCGACCTGGCCCACCCGAACACCCCCGCCGCGATGGTCGTCGCGGCCCGGCGGCACGGCGAGGCGCTGGAGTACCTGGTGCTCGGCGACTCCCTGCTGGTGCTGGAGTTCAAGGACGGCCCGCCGAAGGTGATCGGGGACAACCAGCGCTTCCCCGGCGGCGAGGAGCTGCGCCGGCAGGTCTGGGAGACCGTCCCCGGCTCGGCCGAGCGGGCCGCGCTGCACCTGGAGTACGTGCTGGCCGTGCGCGCCGCCCGTAACCGGGGCAACGGCCCGTGGATCGCCGCCGCCAGCCCGCGGGCGGCCGAGCACGCCGAGACCGGCTCCGTCCGGCTGGACCGGCTGCACGCGCTGGCCGCCCTCACCGACGGCGCCTCGCGCTACACCGAGCGCTTCGGGCTGGGCAGTTGGGGCGACGTGCTGCGGCTGCTCGCCGAGTCCGGGCCGGGCGAGCTGATCGCCCAGGTCCGGGCGGTGGAGCGGGCGGACGCCGGCTGCGAGCGCTGGCCGCGCGGCAAGACGCACGACGACGCCTCGGCCCTGTACGCGCTGCTGTAGGCGGTGGACGCGCGAGGGCCCGGACCGGGTGCGGTCCGGGCCCTCACGAGCGGGCGGGCTCAGTGGCCGTCGGCGGGGATGGTGCCGAGGCGGCCGGCCTGGAAGTCCTCCATGGCCTGCTGGAGCTCGCGGTGGCTGTTCATCACGAACGGGCCGTAGTGGGCGACGGGTTCGCGGATCGGGAGGCCGCCGAGGAGGACGACCTCGAAGTTGTTGTCGCGGGAGTCCTGCTTCTCGTCGGCGCGCAGGGTGATCGAGTCGCCGTCGCCGAAGACGACGGCCTGGCCCCGGTGGAAGGGGCGGTGCTCGGTGCCGGCCGAGCCGTTGCCGGCGAGGCCGTAGGCGAGGGCGTTGAAGTCGGCGCGCCAGGGCAGGGTGATCTGGGCGCCGGGGTTGATCGAGGCGTGGATCATGGTGATCGGGGTGAAGGTGGTGCCCGGGCCCTGGTGGCCGTCCAGCTCGCCGGCGATGACGCGCAGGAGCGCGCCGCCGTCCTCGGTGCTGAGCAGCTTGACGCTGCCGCCGCGGATGTCCTGGTACTTCGGGGTGATCATCTTGTCCGAGGCGGGCAGGTTGACCCACAGCTGGAGGCCGTGGAACAGGCCGCCGGACTGCACCAGGGACTCCGGCGGGGTCTCGATGTGCAGCAGGCCGGAGCCGGCCGTCATCCACTGGGTGTCGCCGTCGGTGATGGTGCCGCCACCGCCGTGCGAGTCCCGGTGGATGAACGTTCCGTCGATGATGTAGGTGACGGTCTCGAAGCCGCGGTGCGGGTGCCAGGGGGTGCCCTTGGGCTCGCCGGCCGCGTAGTCCACCTCGCCCATCTGGTCCATCATGATGAACGGGTCGAGGTACTTCTGGTTGATCCTGGCGAAGGCGCGGCGGACGGGGAAGCCCTCGCCCTCGTAGCCCTCGGGGGCGGTCGCCACGGTGAGGACCGGCCGTGCGCTCGTGACGGCGGGGTCCGGCGTGGTGACGCGCGGGAGGGTCAGCGGGTTGTCGACGGTCACGGCGGGCATGTCGGCCTCCTTCGGGGGGTGTCTGGCCTACATCCATGAGATTAGTTCAATCCTCAACAACAAGCAAGTTGAAAGTTGAACTATGTAGTGACGGAGGAGCGCGGGGCTCCTCGTCCAGCATGGGTCAGCCGTACATCCGGCGCATCGTGAAGTCGACCATCTGCTCGACGGCCTTGGCGTCGAACACCATCCGGTGCTCGCCCTCCATGTCCAGCGCGAAGCCGTAGCCGGTCGGCAGCAGGTCCAGGACCTCGGCGCCGGTGACGGTGAAGTGCTTGGAGTCCTTGCCGGCGTAGCGGCGCAGCTCCTTCAGCGAGCTGAACATCGGGATCACCGGCGTCGGGGTGTTGTGCAGCGCCAGGAAGCCGGGGCGGTCGCCGCGGGGGCAGTGCACCTTCGAGGTGATGAAGATCGCCTGGAAGTCCTCGACCGCCATCGAGCCGGTGGTGAAGGCCCGGACGGCGTCCGCGAGTGAGGGCGGCGAGGGTTCGGGGTACAGGGACTGCTGGGGGGCCTGCGACTGCCCGCCGTAGGCGTCGGGTCCGGGCATGCCGTTCATGCCCTGCTGCGGTCCCGCCTGCTGCTGGTAGGGGTCGCCCGGGTATGTGTTCTGGTCATATCCGTACACACGGACAGGCTAGCGGGAGCGCACCCCTCTGCGCTGGCGCCGATCCTGACAAGGAGTGGCCGCGTCGGCTGTGGGACGTGACCACGTTCATAGCGGATTCGCCGGCGGGGGCTTGCCCAAGTTACCGCTGGGTAGCATCATGATGCCTACTGGTGGGTACGGGACGCCGGAACGCGGCGGTCTCCCGGAAGCGACGAACCGGAGATAACGGCCATGGGTCACTACAAGTCCAACCTGCGGGACGTGGAGTTCAACCTCTTCGAGGTGTTCGGCCGCGAGCAGGTGTACGGCACCGGACCGTTCGCGGACATGGACGTCGAGACCGCGAAGAACATCCTAAGCGAGATCGCGCGCCTCGCCGAGAACGACCTCGCGGCGTCCTACGCCGACACCGACCGCAACCCGCCGGTCTTCGACCCGGAGACCAGCACCGCGCCGATCCCGGCCACCTTCAAGAAGAGCTACCAGACCTTCATGGACGCCGAGTGGTGGCGCCTGGGCATCCCGGAGTCGATCGGCGGTCAGGTCACCCCGAACTCGCTGATCTGGGCCTTCGCCGAGCAGATCCTGGGCTCCAACCCGGCCATCTGGATGTACTCCTCCGGCCCGGCCTTCGCCGGCGTCATCGCCGAGGAGGGCACCGAGGAGCAGCTCGAGGTCGCCAAGCGGATGACCGACCGCCTGTGGGGCTCCACCATGGTCCTCACCGAGCCCGACGCGGGCTCCGACGTGGGCGCCGGCCGCACCAAGGCGATCCAGCAGGAGGACGGCTCCTGGCACATCGAGGGCGTCAAGCGCTTCATCACCTCGGGCGAGCACGACATGTCCGAGAACATCATCCACATGGTGCTGGCCCGCCCCGAGGGCGGCAAGCCGGGCACCAAGGGCCTGGGCCTGTTCATCGTCCCCAAGTTCGACTTCGACTGGGAGACCGGCGAGCTGGGCGAGCGCAACGGCGTCTACGCCACCAACGTCGAGCACAAGATGGGCCTCAAGGCCTCGAACACCTGCGAGATGACCTTCGGCGCCAAGCACCCGGCCAAGGGCTGGCTGCTCGGCGACAAGGTCGACGGCATCCGCCAGATGTTCAAGATCATCGAGTTCGCCCGGATGATGGTCGGCACGAAGGCCATCGCCACCCTCTCCACCGGCTACCTGAACGCCCTGGAGTACGCCAAGGAGCGCGTGCAGGGCGCCGACATCTCGCAGTTCCTGGACAAGACCGCCCCGCGCGTCACCATCACCCACCACCCGGACGTGCGCCGCTCGCTGCTGACCCAGAAGGCCTACGCCGAGGGCATGCGCGCGCTGGTGCTGTTCACCGCGTCCACCCAGGACGACATGATGGCCGCCAAGCTGCGCGGCGAGCACGACGAGGCCGCCGAGCGCCTCAACGACCTGCTGCTGCCGATCGTCAAGGGCTACGGCTCGGAGAAGTCCTACGAGCAGCTCGCCCAGTCGCTGCAGACCTTCGGCGGCTCCGGGTACCTCCAGGAGTACCCGATCGAGCAGTACATCCGGGACGCCAAGATCGACACCCTGTACGAGGGCACCACGGCGATCCAGGGCCAGGACTTCTTCTTCCGCAAGATCGTCAAGGACGGCGGCCAGGCGCTCACCGCCCTGAACGAGCAGATCCAGAAGTTCATCGACTCGGCCGCCGGCGGCGACGCCCTGGCCGCCGAGCGCAAGCTGCTCGCCAAGGCCGCCGGCGACCTGGAGGCCATCGTCGGCAAGCTGATCGCCGACCTGACCTCGGTCGAGCAGGACGTCAAGAACATGTACAAGGTGGGCCTGAACACCACCCGCCTGCTGATGGTCTCCGGCGACGTCGTGGTCGGCTGGCTGCTGCTGCGCCAGGCCGTGGTGGCCCTGGCCAAGCTGGAGGCCGGCGCCTCCGAGAAGGACGTCCCGTTCTACCAGGGCAAGGTCGCGGCGGCCCGCTTCTTCGCCAAGAACGTCCTGCCGACCGTCACCCCGCAGCGCCTGATCGCCGAGGGCATCGACAACGAGATCATGGACCTGGCGGAGGAGGCCTTCTAGGCCCGTCCGGGACCGCAGGGCCCGTCCGGGCCCGCGCACCCCTCGAACCGCCTGACACACCCTCGCACCGAAGGGCCCGGCTGCCACCGGGCCCTTCGGTGCGTCCGGGGCCGTGGCCGGGGCGGGCGTCCGGGGCCGTGGTCCGGGTGTGCGTCCGGGTGTGCGTCCGGCGGCGGAAAGCTCCGACCGTGCGCGGCGGTTCACGGTCGTGTCCGGGTCGTGCACCGAACCAGGTGTTCCGAATGCCCTGTCCGTGTACGGGCATATGCTCAGGTGCGAAGCCGACTCCCCATCCGGCTTCGGCCCTCACTCGACCCAGGAGCAGCATGTCGACCGCCGCCCGCCAGGCATTCTTCGACCGGACGCACAGCGACGACCTGATCGCGTTCCTCGGCACCTCACCCTCCCCGTACCACGCGGTGGCGAGCGCCGCGGAGCGGCTGGAGAAGGCGGGCTTCCGGCAGGTCGCCGAGACGGACGCGTGGGACGACGCGGCCGGCGGGCGCTACCTGATCCGCGGGGGCGCGCTGATCGCCTGGTACCTGCCGGAGGGAGCGGGCCCCGAGACGCCGTTCCGGATCGTCGGCACCCACACCGACTCGCCCAACCTGCGGGTCAAGCCCGTGCCGGACACCGGCTCGGAGGGCTGGCGGCAGGTCGCCGTGGAGATTTACGGCGGCGTCCCGCTGAACACCTGGCTGGACCGCGACCTCGGCCTCTCCGGTCGGCTCGCGCTCAAGGACGGCACCGCCCGGCTGGTCCAGCTGGACGAGCCGCTGCTGCGCGTGCCGCAGCTCGCCATCCACCTGGACCGCCAGGTCAACGAGGGCATGAAGCTCGACAAGCAGCGCCACCTCACCCCGATCTGGGGCCTCGGCCCGGTCGACGAGGGCGCGCTGATCTCCTACGTCGCCCAGCGGGCCGGTCTGGACGCCGCCGACGTGGCCGGCTGGGACCTCATGACCCACGACGTCCAGCCCGCCTCCTACCTGGGCCGCGACCGCGAACTGCTGGCCGCCCCGCGCCTGGACAACCTGCTCTCGGTGCACGCGGCCACCGCCGCGCTCGCCGCCGTCGCCACCGCCGAGGGCGCCGCCAGCCTGCCGTACATCCCGGTGCTGGCCGCCTTCGACCACGAGGAGACCGGCAGCGAGTCCGACACCGGCGCGCAGAGCCCGCTGCTCGGCACCGTGCTGGACCGGACGGTGCACGCGCGCGGCGGCACCACCGAGGACCGGGCCCGGGCCCTCGCCGGCACCGTCTGCCTCTCCTCGGACATGGGCCACGCCGTCCACCCGAACTACAGCGAGCGGCACGAGCCGGGCCACCACCCGATGCCGAACGGCGGGCCGATCCTCAAGGTCAACGTCAACAACCGCTACGCGACCGACGGCGTCGGGCGGGCGGTGTTCGCGGCCGCTTGCGAGAAGGCGGGCGTGC
>NZ_JBSFJC010000078.1:4107-41715 GCF_053597855.1 Kitasatospora sp. NPDC001225 | reverse complement strand
GGCGGCCCCGACCCCCCAACGCGCGCCCACAACCCCCACCTCTAACCCACCCCGCCCCCCGGGCTTCGGTGATCGCGCACGACCGTGGCCCGCGGGACTTCGTACGAAGTCCCGCGGGCCACAGGCATGTCGGGCGCCGACCGACCCGGGCCGGCTACTCGGTCGGCTCCAGGCCGGCCCGGATCAGGCCGTAGGTGTACGCGTCCTCCAACGCCAGCCAGGAGGCGGCGACCACGTTGTCGGCCACGCCCACCGTCGACCAGGTGACGGAGCCGTCGGTGGACTCGATCAGCACCCGGGTCTTGGAACCGGTGCCGTGCTGGCCCTCCAGGATGCGGACCTTGTAGTCCACCAGCTCGAAGGTGGCCAGCGGCGGGTAGATGCCCTCCAGGGCCGCGCGCAGTGCCTGGTCCAGCGCGTTGACCGGGCCGTTGCCCTCGCCGGTGGCGATCCGGCGCTCGCCCTTGGCCCACAGCTTGACGGTGGCCTCGTTGCCCGTGAAGCCCTTCGGGCCCTGCTCGCTGATGGTCCGCCAGGACTCCAGGGTGTAGAAGCGGTCCCGGCTGCCGCGCACCTCGTCGCGCAGCAGCAGCTCGAAGGAGGCGTCGGCGGACTCGTAGGTGTAGCCGAGGTTCTCCTGCTCCTTCACCTTGGCCACCACCCGGCCGGCCAGGTCCCGGTCGCTGGAGAGGTCGTAGCCGAGCTCCTTGCCCTTGAGCTCGACGGAGGCCCGCCCGGCCATGTCGGAGACCAGCATCCGCATGGTGTTGCCGACCCGCTCGGGGTCGATGTGCTGGTACAGGTCCGGGTCGACCTTGATCGCGGAGGCGTGCAGGCCCGCCTTGTGGGCGAACGCCGAGAAGCCCACGTACGGCTGGTGGGTGGAGGGGGTCAGGTTGACCAGCTCGGCGATCGCGTGCGAGATCCTGGTCATCTCGGCCAGCCGGCCCGCGGGCAGCACCCGGCGGTCGTACTTGATCTCCAGCGCGCCGACCACCGGGAACAGGTTGGCGTTGCCGACCCGCTCGCCGTAGCCGTTGGCGGTGCACTGCACGTGGGTCACGCCGGCGTCCACCGCGGCCAGGGTGTTGGCCACCGCGCAGCCGGTGTCGTCCTGGGCGTGGATGCCGAGCCGGGCCCCCGTCCTGGCCAGCACGTCGGCGACGATCTCCCGGACGCCGCCCGGCAGCATCCCGCCGTTGGTGTCGCAGAGCACCACCACGTCCGCGCCGGCCTCGTGCGCGGTGCGGACCACCGACACGGCGTACTCGGGGTTCGCCCGGTAGCCGTCGAAGAAGTGCTCGCAGTCGATGAACACCCGCCGGCCCCGCGAGCGCAGGAACTCGACGCTGTCCCGGACCATCTCCAGGTTCTCGTCCAGGGTGGTGCGCAGCGCGAGCTCCACGTGCCGGTCGTGCGCCTTGGCCACCAGGGTGATCACCGGGGCGCCGGAGGTGACCAGCGCGGCCAGCTGCGGGTCCTCGGACGCCTTGCCGCCGGCCCGGCGGGTGGCGCCGAAGGCGACCAGCCGGGCGTGCTCCAGCTCCAGCTCGACGGCGGCCCGGGCGAAGAACTCGGTGTCGCGCGGGTTCGCCCCGGGCCAGCCGCCCTCGATGAAACCGACCCCGAACTCGTCCAGGTGCCTGGCGATGGCCAGCTTGTCCGCCACCGTCAGGTTGATGCCCTCGCGCTGCGCTCCGTCGCGCAGCGTGGTGTCGAACACGTGGAAACTGTCGTCGGTACGGGTGACCTCGGTCATGACCCCTGGTTCTCCGTTTCGGGGAGGTTGGGTACTGCTCTGCCGGACGTTCTCGTCCCGGCTCCACTGTCCATGGTCCCGCGCGCGGTCCCGGTGTCCCCGGGCCCCTTGTGGGGGCCGTCGGCCGGTCCGGGAGAAACAAAAAGACCCCTCGCGGGTGCGAGAGGTCTGCGCGCGGGTCTGGACGCTAGTGGTCGCTCCGCATCGGGTCCAGCGGAAGCGGTCACTGCGGACCGGCGCGCCTGCTGCTAATAATCAGCGAAAGCGAGGACACGCTGGCAGTCTGGCACAGCTTCCGCGATCCGGCCCGCCCGTCTCGGGATGCGAAACGGGGCAGGCCGGCCGGGGTGCGGGATCAGACAATCCGGTGCAGCCAGTGGTGGGTGTCCGGGGTCTGGCCGCCCTGGATGGACAGCAGCGCCTTGCGGAGCTCCATGGTGACCGGGCCGGGCTCGCCGGCGCCGACGGTCCAGTCGGCGGCGGCGGACTTCACCGAGCCGACCGGGGTGATGACGGCGGCGGTGCCGCAGGCGAAGACCTCGGTGAGGGTGCCGTCGGCGTTGGCCTGCTGCCACTCGTCGGTGGAGATCCGGCGCTCCTCGACGGCGTAGCCGAGGTCCGAGGCCAGCTGGAGCAGCGAGTCGCGGGTGATGCCGGGCAGCAGGGCGCCGGACAGCTCCGGGGTGACGATCCTGGCGTCCTTGCCCTCGCCGAAGACGAAGTACAGGTTCATGCCGCCCATCTCCTCGACCCACCGGTGCTCGGCGGCGTCGAGCCAGACCACCTGGTCGCAGCCCTTCTCGGCGGCCTGGGCCTGGGCGACCAGCGAGGCCGCGTAGTTGCCCGCGCACTTGGCGGCGCCGGTGCCGCCGGGGGCGGCCCGGACGTACTCCTTGGACAGCCAGACCGAGACCGGCTTGATGCCGCCCTGGAAGTAGGCGCCGGCCGGCGAGGCGATGATCATGAAGAGGTAGGAGTTGGCCGGGCGGACGCCCAGGCCGACCTCGGTGGCGAACATGAACGGGCGCAGGTAGAGGCTCTGCTCCGGCTCGTTCGGCACCCAGTCCCGCTCCTGGCGGACCAGCAGCTCGACGGCCTCGACGAAGGCCTCCACCGGCAGCTCCGGCATCGCCAGGCGGCGGGCCGAGGCCTGGAAGCGGGCGGCGTTGGCCTCCGGGCGGAAGGTGGCGATGGAGCCGTCGGCCTGGCGGTAGGCCTTCAGGCCCTCGAAGATCGCCTGGCCGTAGTGGAGGGTCATGTTCGCCGGGTCGATCTCCAGCGGCGCGTACGGCACCAGCTGGGCGTCGTGCCAGCCCACGCCCTCGGTCCAGCGGATGGTGACCATGTGGTCGGTGAAGACCCGGCCGAACCCGGGGTTGGCCAGCCGGGCCTCGCGCTCCGCTGCGGGCAGCGGGTGGGCGGAGGGCTTGAGGTCGAACGTGATGGGCGCCTGGGTGGCCGTGCTCATGGCTGATTCCTTCACCGTGGGGTTGGTCCGGGCCGCCACCGCCGCAGATACGTTTCGGCAAACTTCACCGGAATGGACGCACAACGGCACGGCCCACTGTCGATACTCGCATCCAGAGGGCCGTGCCGAACAGCTGCAAGCTGCGGTGATGTGCGGTCCGGCCCCGTCAGCCGGAACCGTGTGTTCGGATCCGGCCGGTCAGCCGGCTACTCGGGCGACGAGCGCGTCGCCGACCTGGGAGGTGCCGCGGGTGCCCGAGCGCTCGGCCAGGTCCGCCGCGACGGCGGCCTCGACCGCGGCGGCCTCGGCGGCGAAGCCGAGGTGCTCCAGCAGCATCGCGACCGACAGCACGGTGGCGGTCGGGTCGGCCTTGCCCTGGCCGGCGATGTCCGGCGCCGAGCCGTGCACCGGCTCGAACATGGACGGGAACTCGCCGCTCGGGTTGATGTTGCCGCTCGCGGCCAGGCCGATCCCGCCCGTGACGGCGGCGGCCAGGTCGGTCAGGATGTCGCCGAACAGGTTGTCGGTGACGATGACGTCGAACCGCTCCGGCTGGGTGACGAAGAAGATGGTCGCCGCGTCGACGTGCAGGTAGTCGGTGGTGACCTCGGGGAACTCCCGGCCGACCTCGGCGAAGATCCGCGTCCACAGGTGCCCGGCGTGCACCAGCACGTTGTTCTTGTGCACCAGGGTGAGCTTCTTGCGCGGCCGCGCCTGCGCCCGGCGGTAGGCGTCGCGCACCACGCGCTCGATGCCGTACGCGGTGTTCAGGCTGACCTCGGTGGCCACCTCCTGCGGCGTCCCGGTGCGCAGCGTGCCGCCGTTGCCGACGTACGGGCCCTCGGTGCCCTCGCGGACGACCACGAAGTCGATCTCCGGCTGGCCGGCCAGCGGGGACGACACCCCGGGGAAGAGCCGGCCCGGACGCAGGTTGATGTGGTGGTCGAAGGCGAACCGCAGCTTGAGCAGCAGCCCCCGCTCCAGCACGCCCGACGGCACGCTCGGGTCGCCGATGGCGCCCAGCAGGATCGCGTCGTGCGACTTCAGCTCGGCCAGGACGTCGTCCGGCAGCGTCTCCCCGGTCCGGTGGTAGCGCCGGGCCCCGAGGTCGTACTCGGTGGTCTCCAGCTTCACGTCGGCGGGAAGCGCGGCACCCAGGACCTTGAGGCCTTCGGCCACCACTTCCTGGCCGATGCCGTCACCGGGGACTACTGCGAGACGAATGGTGCGAGACATGCTCGGACCCTACTCCGCCGTCCCAGGTACTGACACCTGCCGTCCACGATGCGGACGGTCAGGTCAGGTCGATCTCCACCGGGAACGGCCGCTCGACCTTCAACTGCTTGTGGTAGATCCCGGCGACCGCATAGCCGTGTGTGGCGGGGTCGAGTTCGTAGACGTAGACGACCGGCTTTCCGTCGTCGTCGCTCTCCACCCGCCAGAAATGCTTGATCCCCGCAGCCGCGTACTTCCGAGGCTTGGTGTCCCGGTCTCGTTCCTCGGACTCCTCGGAGACGACCTCGACCGCGAGCAGTACGTCCCCCGCCTCACAGGAGGTCTGCTTCGGACCGGTGACCCCTCGCTCGTCGACGATGAGGAGATCCGGCTCCGGCCGGTTGCGCCGGTCCAACTTGACCGTCATCTCCCGCCAGACGTCCCACCCCTCCGGCACCGCGGCTTCCAGGGCACGTTCCAGCCTACGGAGGGTGCGCATGTGGAACGCGGTCTGCGGACTCACGAAGATCAGGCTCCCGTCGAGCAGTTCGGTGTGCGGCGGGAGATCAGGCAGCCGGTCGAGGTCCTCTGCGGTGTAGCCACCAGCAGGAGGCCGAATCCAGTCGGGGTACGGCGCGATGCTCATGGTTCCTCCCATACAGGCATCCTGGCGGCCCTCTCAGGCTACTCGGCGGAGCCGCTTAGGACTCCACTCCTTCGAGGGAGCGCGTGCGACGCGGGGGGCGCCTGGGGCGTGCTTAGGGTGGCGGGGTCCGGCGAGGCGTGTGGAACGGGGTGCGGATGGGCGAGCGGCGGCGGGAGGTGCTGGTCTGCGCGGGTGCGGCGGGGCTGGCGATGGGCGGGTACGGGCTGGCGGCGGCGGTGCGCGGGCGGTGGCCGGCCGGGGCGGAGGCGGTCGCCGTGCCGTACCACGCCCACCTGTGGGACCTGCTGCACGGGCAGGCCGCCGGGGACCTGCTGTTCAACTGGAACAGCGGCTACGGGGCCCCGTTCCTGGCGGACTTCTTCGCCTACCTGATGAACCCCTTCTCCTGGCCCACCGCGCTCCTCCCCCGCGACCAGGGCCGGCTCGCCGTCCTCCTGGTCACCCTGGCCACCATCGGCCTGGGCACCGCCCTGATGGCCCGGCTGCTCGGCCGGCTGCACCCCGGCCCCCGGTGGCTGCGGGTGTTCGCCGCCGTCGGGTACGGGCTGTGCGCCTGGGTGCTGGACGTCGGCGGGGCCGCCCCGATGTGGCTCTGGGGCCTGGTCTCGCTGCCCCTGCTCGGCCTGGCCGCCGACTGGTGCCTGCGCGAACGGCACTGGGTGGCCGGCGCGCTGTGCGTCGCGCTTGCCTGGACGGGCAACCTGTACACCGCCGCGCTGGCCACCCTGGCGGCCGGACTGCTGTTCGCCGTCCGGCTGTTCGCCGCCCCGCTCCCGTTGCGCCACCGGGTCCGGGCCACCGGCCGGGCCGTCACCACGGCCACCGCCGGGGTGCTGCTCGCCTCCCCCGTGCTGTTCGTCGCGGTGCTGGCCACCGGCCGGGCCCAGCCGGAGTCCCCGGTCGAGCCGCTGGGCCCGTCCGGTGTCGCCGCCCACCTCTCCCGGCTGCTGCCCGCGGCCCACGGCGGGCAGCAGCTGCCGGACGTGGCGATCGGCGTCTTCGGGCTGCTGGTGGTGTGCGGGCTGCCGTTCAACCGGCGGGTGCGGGCTCGGGAGCGGGCCCTGTGGTGCGCGGCGCTGGTGCTGGTGGCGGTCGGCTTCCTCTGGACCCCGACGGTGCTGGTCTGGCACGGCCTGGCGATCCCGGCCGGCGGGCCGTACCGGGTGGCCTTCGTGCTCAGCGGGCTGCTGGTGCTGGCGGGCTGGGTCTCGCTGGCGCACCGCCCGGACCGGCTCACCGTACTGGGCGGCGCCGCCGTGGTGGCGGTGATCGCCGGCCTGGCGGCGGGCCGGCCCGCGGTGCGCCCGGCCACCTGGGTGCTGCTGGCCGTCGGCGGCGCCGTCCTGTCGGCCGCGCTGTGGCTGCTGGACCGCCGGCACTCCGACCGGCGGGCGACCGCCCTCGCCACCTGGGTGATCGGCGGAGCGGTGCTGGGCAACGCCGTCTGGTCCGGGTGCGCGGCGCTCGGCGCGGTCCCTTCCTCCGGGGTCTCCCCGGCGGCCGTCCGGGCCGGGCACGCGGCCGTCCGGGCGGGCGCCGACTGGCCGCGCGGCCGCAGCGACCCCGGCCCGCACGCCTTCACCCCCAACGACCCGCTGCTGCTGAACGGCCAGGGCGGCGGCTACTTCAGCAGCTACCTGCCGACCGTCACCGCCCTGCTGCTGCACGACCTCGGCGCGGGCTGGACGGCCGGCGGACGGCAGACCGCGAGCGTCACCGACCCGGTCGGGCAGGCGCTGTTCGGCCTCCGCACCCACCTCGACGACGCCCCGCCGCCCGGCTTCACCCCGGTGCGGGCCGCCGCGCCGCCGCTGGTCACCGTGCTGCCGCCGGGCTCCCGGACGGAGACCTCCTCGGTCTGGTCCCGGCAGGAGTCGCTGCTCGGCAGCCAGGTGTACGACGCCCCGCTGCCCGTCCCGGCGGGCGGGCCGGCGCCGGCCCTGCACGGAACCAGCGGCTGGTCGGTGCCGGCCGGCGGGGAGGGCACGGTGTTCACGGCCGCCTGCACGCCGGGCGGGACGGCCTACTTCCACGGGGTCTGGTACCGGGGCACGGTCAGCGGCCTGGGCACCGACTACCGCAGCGACGGCGAGCAGCCCACCACCGCCGTGCCGATCCACCGGCTGGGGACCGTCCCGGCGGACGGGGTGGTCCGGGTGACGCTGCGGTCGGACGTGGTGAGCCAGGTGCCCGCCCGCCCGATCGGCTGCCTGCGGGCCGGTGCGCTGGAGACCGCCGTCACCCGGCTCACCGCGACCGGCGCCACCCGGGTCGAGGCGGGCGGGCACACCCTCACCGCGACCCTCCCGGCGGGTTCCACCGGCACCGCGCTGCTCTCCGTGCCGGCCGCCGAGGGCTGGACCTGCGCGGTGGACGGCGGCCGACGTCTCACCCCCGTCCCGGTGCTCGGCATGATCGGCGTCCCGCTGGGCGACGGCGCCTCCCGCGTCGCCTGCGCCTTCCGCCCGCCCGGCCTCACCGAGGGGCTCATCGTCACCTCCGCCACCGCCGCCGTCCTCGCCCTGGTGGCGGTCTTCGCCCGGCTCTCCCGGCGCCCCACCCGCGTCCCGCGCCGCGACCGCCGCCGGGCGGCCCTGGGCGCCGACGCACAAGCCGGCACAGAAGCCGGCCCACAAGCCGGCACATGACGGGGCGGCCCGCCGGAGTCCCGGTGGGCCGCCCCTTCCGCCCGACGGTCAGGGCAGGTCGAGCACCTGGGCCCGCCGCTCGGCCGGGTTGCGGTGGTACAGCAGCAGGAGCCGCGAGGTGTCGCCCGCCGCCCGCCGTACGGCGAGGACGGCGCCCGGGCCCGCCGGGGCCAGTACGGCGGCCGGCCCGGTGAGGCCGGCCCGCGCGGTGAGCGCCGGCCGCAGGACGTCCAGCGGGACGGACGGGCTGGTGCCGCTCAGCCCGATGGTGGAGAGCGCCTCGGCCACGTCCGGCGTCCCGCCCCCGGCGTAGCCGGTCCAGACGCCGTAGCGGACGGTGCTGTGCCCGGCCACGACGCCGGGCAGGGCGCTCAGCCGGACGGGCAGCACCAGGACGTCGCTGTCCAGCAGCCCGGTGTCGGTGTCGCCCCAGTGGGCGTTGAGCGGCTGGACGTCCAGTTCGGCCCCGGTGCGGGCGTCCAGGGCGCGGGAGACCAGGACGTCGCTACCGCGCAGCCGGTCGGCCTTGAGGATGACGTCGGTGCTGCCGTCCCCGTCGGTGTCCAGCGCCACCCGCACCCCGTACAGCCCCACCGGGGTGGCCGCGGGCGCCCACAACTGCGCGCCCACGTACAGAAGTTCGGAGTCGACGGCGGCGCCGGCCGCGCGCAGGCCGGCGGCCCGCTCGCCGGGGTGCTCGACGCAGACCTCCTCCGCCGGGTCCGGCTCCTTCCCGGTGTCCTTCGGCCGCAGGCCCGCGCCGGGCGCGACCGCCGTGCCGCTGCCGCCGGGCGGGCAGTCGGGCCAGCGCTCACCCTCGCCGCCGAGGGCGAAGGCGCTGACCAGCCCGGGCTGTTCGCCGGGGGCGGCGCGGCCGCCGAGGGTGACCAGGGTGCCGTCCCGGGCGGTGCGGACGGTGGCCGCCGCCGTGAGGTCGCCGGTCGGGCGCGGGGCGGCCAGCACCGGGATCCGCAGCTGCGGGAGCGCGTCGCCACCGACCGGGGTGAGCAGCACCCGGCCGGAGAGCTCGCCCCGGTAGCTGCGGGCCCGGCCGCCCTGCACGGTGTCGATGGTCGGGTCGGGGGCGCGCCCCAGCTCCCCCGGCACGGCCAGGGTGACCCGTACCCGCGCGGTGCCGCCCGCCGGGACGTCCACCCGGGCCGGTGCCACCTGGTAGGAGGCGCCCGGCAGCAGGGTGGCGGCCGCGTACGAGGTGCGGTACGCCAGTGGCGCGTTCGAGGTGTTGCGCACCTCGATCTCCCGGGTCACCGCCGTCGGCCCGCCGACCTCGACCGGCCCGAAGGAGACCCCGACCCCGCCCTCCACGGCGCCCTCCCCCGCCGCGTAGGCGACGGCGGGCGTGCGGACCGCCCGGTCCACCCGGACCCTCCCGGCCCCGGTGCGCTCGGGCCCGTAGACCGGCCCGCCGTGCTCGTCGCCGAGGAAGGTGTCCTCGGTGGTGTTCATCAGCGCGGCCTTGACCTGCTCGACCGGCCAGTCCGGGTGCGCGGCGCGGACCAGTGCGGCGAGCCCGGCCACGTGCGGGGCGGCCATCGAGGTGCCGCTCTCGCGCTGGCCGCCGGTACCGCTGCCGACCAGGCTGGACCAGATGCCCTCGCCGGGGGCCGCCAGGTCGGGCTTGACCACGCCCGGCACGCCGATGCCGCGCGAGCTGAAGTCGGTCATGGTGTCGATCCTGGCCGGCTGGTCCTGGGCGACGGAGCCGTGCAGCGGGTTGCCGGGCGCGGCGAGCCGGACCGTCACCGGCCCGGCGGCCGCGGCCTGCCGCAGCCGCTCGCCGTCGGCGCGCCCCAGCAGCACGGCCGGGATCCGGTCGTCGCCGGAGATCTCGGCGAGGTGGTCGGAGTCGGCGGCGTACAGGGCGCCGATCGCGCCCGCGTCGGCGGCGTGGTCGGCGCGCGGGCCGGAGTTGCAGGCCCGGTCGGCTTCCCGGGTGTGCCAGGTGAGCAGCGCGATCCGCCCCTTCAGCCGCTGCCGGTCGGCCTCGCCGAACTCGGTGCAGCCGTCCGACTGGTCGGCGGGCAGGGCGAGTTCGCCGCTGACGTCGGCGGTGGACCAGCCCTGGTAGCGCTCGCTCCAGTGCGCCGGGACGACCCCGGCCTGGGCGGCGGGGGCGAGCACGGTGATGCCGTCCACGTCGGCGTGGCCGTGCACCGAGGCTGCGACGGTGATCGCCCGGGCGGCGGTGCCGGGGCTGCCGCCGATGCCGTACACGTCGCCGTCGTTGCCCGCCGCCGCGATCACGACGGTGCCGAGCTCGGCGAGCCGGTCGGCGGCCAGGGCGTCGGTGTCGTCGGTGCTGCCGAAGTGGCTGCCGAGCGAGAGGTTGACGACGTCCAGCCGGTCGCTCAGGTCGCCGTCGCCGTTCGGGTCGGCGGCCAGGTCGAGCGCCTCGGTGACCCGGTCGGTGGAGCCGTCGCAGCCGAACACCCGGATCGCGTACAGCTGCGCGCCCGGGGCGGTGCCGGGGCCGATCCGGAAGCCGGCCGGGTCCAGCCCGGGCCCGTACGGGCCGGTGTACGGGTGGCCGTCCGCAGTGACGCCGTACCCGGCCGCGGTGCCGGCCACGTGGGTGCCGTGCCCGTTGCGCACGCAGTCGATCGGGTTGTCGCCGGGGTGCGGCACCGGCTGGTAGTGCGGGGAGGCCGGGTCGGGGTCGTAGTCGTCGCCGACCAGGTCCTTGCCGCCGACCACCTTGGCGTTGGGGAACAGCGCGGGCGGCGCGGGCCTGCCGCGCTCGACCGAGCGGAACGCCTCCTCGGTGCCGGGGCCGCCGAAGTCGGCGTGGGTGTAGTCGATGCCGCTGTCGATGATCCCGATCCGGGTGCCCCGGCCGGTGCCGGCCGCCTGGTCGCCGGCCCAGACCTGCGGGGCGCCGGTCAGCGGGACGGAGTGGGCGTTGTCGCGCCGTTTGGCGACGATCGGGTGGACGGCCCGGACGCCCGGCAGCGCCCGCAGCGCGGGCAGCCGGTCGGCGGGCGCGCTGACCGCGAGGCCGGCGAGCACGGTGCGGGTGCGGTAGAGCTCGCGGGCGGCGGGTGCCGCCCGGTGGACGGCGCCGGCGAGCCGGTCGAGCGCGTCCCCGGCCCGGGCCCGCTGGGCGGCGCCGGCCCGCGCGGCCTCCCGGCGGACGGCCTCCGGGGGGCGCTGGGCGCGCCGGGCCCCGTCGGCGGCGCGCCGCCAGGCGGAGCCGGCCGCCTCGGTGGTGAGTTCGAGCAGGACGGAGGCCGTTCGGCCCGGCCCCGGCGGTCCGGCGGACGGCGGCCCCGCGGACGGTGGGCCGCCGGCCGCCGGGGTGGCGGCGAGGACGGCGCTTCCGGCCAGCAGGGCCAGGGTGAGGCCGATCCGGGCGGCGGGTCGGCGGACGGGTGGCAGACGCACTGGGCCCTCTCCCCCGGCAGGGGGACTGATCCGCACACCGTGTCGCTGACGCTCGCCCACGCGAACGTCGATCACCCCTCCGAGGGCCCCAAATTAGGATGATCGCGCCGACGGGGACGAGCAACTTCCCTCGGACGGACCGGGGTTGCACTCTACTGGGTGACATCCGGCGCACCCGTACGGCCCATTCGACGGATGAACGCCACTGCCGGGCGACCCGGCCCGGAGGCGCCGGCCGCTCAGTGGTGGCCGGTCGCGCCGCCGTTGTCCCGGCGGTCCAGCGCACGCTGGAGGGCGGCGGCCGCGAAGGGGTTCCGCTCGACGGCCCGGCGACGGCGCGGAGCGCGGACGGGGGTGGCGGCGGGGGCGGACGTGGCGTGACGGTCGGCGGTCGGCGACATACCGGGCTCCTTGGAAGCGGCGCTGCGGAGGGCGAGCGCGAAGAGGGGAAAGGGAGCGCGGGAGCAGGGATCGCCTGCTCGTGAAGGCGCACGCGTACACGGGCCGCGCGCCCTGGCTACAGGGGCGGCACACCGTACGGCCCTTCCACGGTACGACCACGCCCCGGCCGTGTCTGCACGAATACTTGGATTTCCTAGTATCTGAGACGGGTCTCACCCGGGAGAACGCAGCGGGGCCCGGACCACCGTCGAACGGTGGTCCGGGCCCTGCCGGGACGGTCCTGGGGCCGGAGGATCAGCCCAGGTCGACCGAGCGCGCGAAGCGGGCGCCGATCTCGGCGGCGATCGCCGAGAGCACCTCCTGCGGGATCTCGGTGTCCACGGTGATGGAGGCCAGCGCGCTGCCGCCGTCGCGGGCGACCTGCATGCCGGCGATGTTGATGCCCGCGTCGCCGAGGTGGCGGCCGAGCACGCCGACCACGCCGGGGCGGTCCTCGTACTTGAAGAAGGCCATGTGGTCGGTGAGCGCCACGTCCACGTCGAAGGCGTCCACGCCGACGATCTTCTGGGTCTGCTTGGGGCCGGCCAGCGTGCCGGAGATGGCGATCTCCTCGCCGTTCCCGAGCGTGCCGCGGACGGTGATCACGTTGCGGTGCTCGAGGCTCTCGCTGGAGGTGGTCAGACGGACCTCGACGCCGCGCTCCTGGGCGAACAGCGGGGCGTTGACGTAGGACACCGTCTCCGCCACCACGTCCTCGAACACGCCCTTCAGCGCGGACAGTTCGAGCACCTTCACGTCGTGCTGGGTGATCTCGCCGCGGACCTCGACGTCGAGGCGGACGGCCACCTCGCCGGCCAGCGCGGTGAAGATCCGGCCGAGCTTCTCGGCCAGCGGCAGGCCCGGGCGGACGTCCTCGGCGATCACGCCGCCCTGGACGTTCACCGCGTCCGGCACCAGCTCGCCGGCCAGCGCGAGGCGCACCGAGCGGGCGACCGCGATGCCGGCCTTCTCCTGCGCCTCGTCGGTGGAGGCGCCCAGGTGCGGGGTGGCGACCACGTTGTCGAAGGCGAACAGCGGGGAGTCGGTGCACGGCTCCTTGGCGTACACGTCCAGGCCGGCGCCGGCCACGCGGCCCTCGCGCAGCGCGCTCGCCAGCGCCTCCTCGTCCACGATGCCGCCGCGGGCGGCGTTCACGATGCGGACGGTCGGCTTGACCTTGTGCAGCGCCTCGTCGCCGATCAGGCCGATGGTCTCCGGGGTCTTGGGGAGGTGGACGGTGATGAAGTCCGACACCTCCAGCAGTTCCTCCAGCGTGACCAGCTTGACGCCCATCTGCGCGGCGCGGGCGGCCTGGATGTAGGGGTCGTACGCGACGATCTTCATGCCGAACGCGGACATCCGCTGGGCGACCAGGACGCCGATCCGGCCGAGGCCGACGACGCCGAGGGTCTTCTCGCTCAGCTCGACGCCGGTGTACTTGTTGCGCTTCCACTCGCCCTGCTTGAGCGCGGCGTTGGCCGGCGCGATGTTGCGGGCGACGGAGATCAGCAGGCCGCAGGCGAGCTCGGCGGCGGTGACGATGTTGGAGGTCGGCGCGTTGACGACCATCACGCCGGCCTTGGTGGCGGCGGCGACGTCCACGTTGTCCAGGCCGACGCCGGCCCGGGCGACCACCTTGAGCCTGCGGGCGGCGGCCAGCGCCTCGGCGTCGACCTTGGTGGCGGAGCGGATCAGGATCGCGTCGACGTCGGCGATCGCGGTGAGCAGCTCGGTGCGGTCGGCGCCGTTGCAGTGGCGGATCTCGAAGTCGGGGCCGAGGGCGTCGACGGTGGCGGGCGAGAGCTCTTCGGCGATCAGTACGACAGCGCTTTTGGAGGTCACAGTGCTCACGACAGTGGGTCCTTAACTGTCCGGTTCCCCCGGGCACGTAGGTGGCGTGGAGGGCGGGGGAAGGTGGCATGCCGCGTAGGTAGACGCACGACGCTGTGGGCCTGACGCGCACTCGGAGTGTATCGACGGGCTGGGTAGCGGGCTGCTCCCGTCCGGCGAAATCACCCGGACGAGAGCAGCCTACTTGTACAAGGACGTTACAAATTCGGGGCCGGGGAAACGGCCCGGAAGGGGTCAGGCGTTCTCGTTGACCCAGCTCATCAGCGAGCGCAGCTTCTTGCCGGTGGTCTCCAGCAGGTGGTCCTCGTCGGCCTTCTTGTACTCGTTGTACTTGGGCAGGCCCGCCTTGTACTCGGCGATCCAGGTGTTGGCGAAGGTGCCGTCCTGGATCTCGGCGAGGACCTGCTTCATCGCGGCCTTGGTGTCCGCGGTGATGATCCGCGGGCCGGTGACGTAGTCGCCCCACTCGGCGGTCTCGGAGACCGACCAGCGCATCTTCTCCAGGCCGCCCTCGTACATCAGGTCGACGATGAGCTTCAGCTCGTGCAGGCACTCGAAGTAGGCGATCTCCGGCTGGTAGCCGGCCTCGACCAGGGTCTCGAACCCGGCCTTCACCAGGGCGGCGGTGCCACCGCAGAGGACGGCCTGCTCACCGAACAGGTCGGTCTCGGTCTCCTCGGTGAAGGTGGTCTTGATGACGCCGGCCTTGGTGGCGCCCAGGCCCTTGGCGTAGGACAGCGCCAGCTCGAAGGCCTTGCCCGAGGCGTCCTGCTCGACCGCGACGATCGCGGGGACGCCGCGGCCCTCCTCGTACTGGCGGCGGACCAGGTGGCCCGGGCCCTTCGGGGCGACCATGCAGACGTCGACGTCCGCCGGGGGCTTGATGAAGCCGAAGCGGATGTTCAGGCCGTGGCCGAAGAACAGGGCGTCGCCGGCCTTCAGGTGCGGGGCGATGTCGGCCTCGTAGACGTCGGCCTGGATCGGGTCCGGGACCAGGATCATGATGACGTCGGCCTCGGCCGCGGCCTCGGCCGGGGTGACGACGCGCAGGCCGGCCTCCTCCGCCTTGGCACGGGACTTGGACTCCGGCTTCAGGCCGACCCGGACGTCGGCGCCGGAGTCGCGCAGCGACAGCGCGTGGGCGTGGCCCTGGCTGCCGTAGCCGATGACCGCGACCTTGCGGCCCTGGATGATGGACAGGTCGGCGTCGTCTTCGTAGAACAGCTCGGCCACGGGGGCACATCTCCTTGCGTGATGGGGTCCGGGTACGCGGTGTTCACCGTATGCGCACGCGGTGTGGTGTGGGTCTTTGCTTCAGGGATTGAGACGCGGAGGCGCGCTGTTCACGCGCTGCGGTCCAGGGCGCGCAGCGAGCGGTCCGTGATGGAGCGCGCGCCGCGGCCGATGGCGACCAGGCCGGACTGGACCAACTCCTTGATGCCGTAAGGCTCCAGCATCCGGAGCATGGCCTCCAGCTTGTCCGAGCTGCCGGTGGCCTCGATGGTCACCGCTTCCGGCGACACGTCGACGGTCTTGGCACGGAACAGCTGGACGATCTCGACGATCTGCGACCGGGTCTCGTTGTCGGCGCGGACCTTCACCAGGACCAGTTCCCGCTGGATCGCAGCGGACTGGTCGAGTTCGACGATCTTTATCACGTTCACGAGCTTGTTGAGCTGCTTGGTGACCTGTTCCAGCGGGAGGTCCTCGACGTTGACCACGATCGTCATCCGGGACACGTCCGGATGCTCGGTCGAGCCGACGGCGAGGGAGTCGATGTTGAAACCCCGACGGGAGAACAGGGCGGCGATGCGGGCGAGCACGCCGGGCTTGTTCTCGACCAGGACGGAGAGGGTGTGCTTGGACATGGGATTCCTCAGTCGTTCTGGAGAGGGGGACATCAGTCGAGGTCGTCGCCGAAGTCGGGGCGCACGCCCTTGGCGAACTGGATCTCGTCGTTGCTGGTGCCGGCCGCGACCATCGGCCAGACCATGGCGTCCTGGTGGACGATGAAGTCGATGACGACCGGGCGGTCGTTGATCTCCATCGCCTGCCGGATGACCGCGTCGAGGTCCTCGGGGCGCTCGCAGCGCAGGCCCACGCAGCCCATCGCCTCGGACAGCTTGACGAAGTCGGGGATCCGGGTGCCCTGGGCCGGCGGCTCGATGCCGTCGTGGCCGGGGCCGGAGTGCAGCACGGTGTTGGAGTAGCGCTGGTTGTAGAACAGCGTCTGCCACTGCCGGACCATGCCCAGCGAGCCGTTGTTGATGACCGCGACCTTGATCGGGATGTCGTTCAGGGCGCAGGTGACCAGTTCCTGGTTGGTCATCTGGAAGCAGCCGTCGCCGTCGATCGCCCAGACCGCGCTCTCCGGGCGGCCGGCCTTGGCGCCCATCGCCGCGGGGACGGCGTAGCCCATCGTCCCGGCGCCGCCCGAGTTGAGCCAGGTGCCCGGCTTCTCGAACCGGATGAACTGCGAGCTCCACATCTGGTGCTGGCCCACGCCCGCGGCGTAGATCGCCTCGGGGCCGACCAGCGTCCCGATCCGCTCGATGACCTGCTGCGGCGAGAGCCGCCCCTCCGGGGCCGGCTCGTAGCCGAGCGGGTAGGTCTTCTTCCACTCGTCGAGCCGCTCCCACCACTCGGTGTAGTCGCCCTTGTGGCCGGCGTCGAACTCGGCCTGGACGGCGACGATCAGGTCGGCGAGCACCTCGCGGGCGTCGCCGACGATCGGCACGTCCGCCGGGCGGTTCTTGCCGATCTCGGCCGGGTCGATGTCGGCGTGGACGACCTTGGCGTTGGGGGCGAAGCCGTCCAGCTTGCCGGTGACGCGGTCGTCGAAGCGGGCGCCGAGGGTGAACAGCAGGTCGGACTTCTGGAGCGCGGTGACGGCGGGGACGGAGCCGTGCATGCCGGGCATGCCCAGGTGCTGCGGGTGGCTGTCCGGGAACGCGCCGAGCGCCATCAGGGTGGTGACCACCGGGGCGCCGGTCAGCTCGGCGAGGATCCGCAGCTCGGCGGTGGCCCGCGCCTTGAGCACGCCGCCGCCGACATACAGCACCGGCCGCTTGGCGCCGACCAGCATCTTCGCGGCCTCGCGGATCTGCTTGGCGTGCGGCTTGGTCACCGGGCGGTAGCCGGGCAGCGCGGTCTCGACCGGCCAGCGGAAGGTGGTGGTCGCCTGGAGCGCGTCCTTGGCGATGTCGACCAGGACCGGGCCGGGGCGGCCGGTGGCGGCGATGTGGAAGGCCTCGGCGATCACCCGGGGGATCTCGGCCGGGTCGGTGACCAGGTAGTTGTGCTTGGTGATCGGCATCGTGATGCCGCAGATGTCCGCCTCCTGGAAGGCGTCGGTGCCGATCGCCTTGGAGGAGACCTGGCCGGTGATCGCGACGACGGGCACCGAGTCCATGTAGGCGTCGGCGATCGGGGTGACCAGGTTGGTCGCACCCGGACCCGAGGTCGCCATGCAGACCCCGACCCGGCCGGTGGCCTGGGCGTAGCCGGTGGCGGCGTGGCCGGCGCCCTGCTCGTGCCGGACCAGGATGTGGCGCACCTTGACGGAGTCCATCAGGGGGTCGTACGCGGGAAGGATGGCGCCGCCCGGGATGCCGAAGACGGTGTCCGCGCCCACGGCCTCGAGGGAGCGGATGAGCGACTGGGCGCCGGTCATGGTCTCGACGACGTGCTGGGGAGCGGGAGCGTTGGCGGCCGGGTTGTCCCCGCGGCGGGGGGATGCGGCGTGCTCGGTCATCTGCCTGTCTCTTCTCGGGTTTTGCCGACCCGGTGCTGCGGGCCCCGTGCTGCGAGGGTGGGGTCCCGGTCCGGGTCGAGCGCCGGCTCTGCCTCAATCGTCCCGCTCGGTCCGACGGATCGGACGGGCTCGGGCGGTCGAGGCCAGGGGTCTTGCGGAGGTGGAACAGCGTCAGTGCAACAAAAAACCCCTCGTGCCCAAGGGCATGCGAGGGGTGGCGCGTCGGTCTGTCACGAGCAGGGCGTACGAGCCCACTCAGCCGACGCGCCCGCCAAGTACGAGAATTCGGGTGCGCATGGCAACGACCTTCCTCCCGTGCGGGGCGGCGTGTCAAGCAGGTGGGACGACCGTCTCGCCATGCGGACCACCCGGCGGGCCAGTAACGGCACGGTGTTCGGGCAGGTCAGAGCCGCCATGGTGATGTGCGCCACGCCCCGGCGCGGCGTCCGTCCGGCCGCTGCCGCGGCCACTCGTCCGGGTGTCCTCGGGGACGGACGGGCGGGTGTCGGCGGGCGGGTACGGGCGGCGGGCCGACAGCGGTCCGGCCGGGCCCGCCGGGGTGGACACCGGGCCCGGCGGCGTGGCCGGTGGGCCGGTCGGGGTGGGCAGCGGGTAGCCGCGGCGGGCCAGCGCCCGGCGCAGCCGGGGCTCGTCCAGCGGCGGGGCGAAGGCCGAGCCCTGGGCCTGCCCGCAGCCCAGCTCCCGCAGCGCGGCGACCTGGCGGGGCAGGTCCACCCCCTCGGCGGCGGTGGTCATCCCGAGGTCGCGGCCGAGCCGCAGCGCGTGCCCGGCGAGGGTGCGGCTGAGCGGGGACTCGCCGAGGTCCTGGACGAGCGTGCGGTCCAGCTTGAGCCCGTCCAGCGGCAGCCGGGCGAGCGCGCCGAGCGAGCCGCCACCCGCGCCGTACCCGGCCAGCCAGGTGGAGACGCCGAGCCCGCGCAGGGCGGAGAGCCGGCGGCCGAGTTCGTCGGCGAGCGAGTCCGGGCCCATCCGGGCCACCTCGATGACCAGTTCGTCGGCGGGCAGCCCGCTGTCGCGCAGCGCCGAGGCCACCGTCTCGTACAGGCCGGGCGAGCAGAGCCGCTCCACCGAGAGCCGGACGGCCACCGGGACGGGCTCCGGCGTGCCGCGACCCCTGCCGCCGGGCAGGCCGCGCCGCTCGACGGCCGCGCTGACCGCCTCCAGGACCAGCCAGCGGGAGAACCGGGTGGCCGCGTCGCCGTGCTCGGCCGAGCGCAGGAACTCGGCCGGGGTGAGCAGCAGGCCGCCCACCGAGCGCCAGCGGGCCTGCGCCTCGACGCCGGTCACCGCGCCGCTGCCGAGGTCCACCACGGGCTGGTGGAGCAGGGTGAAGCCGCCCTCCCGGACGGCCAGCCGCAGCCGCTCCTCCAGCTCGGTGCGGCGCTCCAGGTCGGCCCGCATCGCGGGGGTGTAGAGCACCACCCGGCCCTTGCCCTCGGACTTGGCCCGGTACATCGCCAGGTCGGCGTTGCGCATCAGCTCGTCGGCCGCGGTTCTGGGGTCGGCCGCCGGGCCGCGTTCGGGGGTGCCGAAGGCGATGCCGATGCTGGCGGCGACGCCGAGTTCGGCGCCGCCGATCCAGTACGGCTCGGAGAGGGCGAGGCGCAGCCGCTCGGCCAGCTCCTGGACCTGGAGGCGGCCGAGCGGGCCGCAGACCAGCGCGGCGAACTCGTCGCCGCCGAACCGGGCGACGGTGTCCCCGCAGCGGACGGCGCTCTGCAGCCGGCGGGCCGCCTGCACCAGCAGTTCGTCGCCGACCTGGTGCCCGGCGGTGTCGTTGACCGCCTTGAAGCCGTCCAGGTCGATGAAGAGCACCGCGATCCCGGCGCCCGTCCCGCCCTGCTGGCCACGGGCGCCGAGGGCGGCCCGCAGCCGCTGGGTGAACAGCGCCCGGTTGGGCAGGTCGGTGAGCGGGTCGTGGAAGGCGTTGTGCTGCAACTGGGCCTGGAGCATGACGCGTTCGGTGACGTCCCGGCTGTTGAGCAGCAGGCCGTCGCGGTGTCTGCTGACGGTCGACTCGACGTACAGCCACTCGCCGGCGCCGGAGCTGATCCGGCACTCGACCCGGGCGGAGGGCTCGGCGGTGCCGGGGCTGCGGTGGGTGGTGAGCCGGACCCTGGCGAGGTAGCGGCGGACCTCGGAGAGCACCCGGCCGACGTCCTCGGGGTGGACCAGGTCCAGCAGGTTGCCGCCGACCAGTTCCTCCGGGTCCCGCCCGTAGACGCCGAGCGCGGCCGGGGAGACGTAGGAGAGCACGCCGTTGGCGCCAGCGATCATGATGACGTCGCTGGAGCCCTGCACCAGCGAGCGGAAGTGCGCCTCCTTGTGGGCGAGTTCCTGCGCCAGCGACAGGTTGTCGAGCAGCATGACGCCCTGCCGGAGGATCAGCGCCAGCCCGACGGTGCAGGCCGCCGCGGCCACCACACGGTCCAACTCCCGTCCGCCGAGGGCGTTGTAGAGAATGCCCGCAGTGCAGACCGCGGCGGCCGCGTACGGGGTCAGCGCGCTGAAGGTGGTCGCCACCCGGCGGTGCGGCAGGCCGCCGGCCGAGGGGTGGTCGCGCAGCGGACGGCGCCAGCGCGGCGACCACGGCGCCCAGCCCAGCAGCAGGCTGCCGGCGAACCAGCCGGCGTCCAGCAGTTCGCCCGAGTGGTAGCTGCTGCGCAGCTCCGGGGAGGTGAACAGGGCGTCGCAGGTGACGGTGACGGCGAGCGCCAGCATCGCGGTGTGCACCGCCGCCCGGT
Source organism: Kitasatospora sp. NPDC001225 (assembly GCF_053597855.1). Taxonomy (NCBI): domain Bacteria; kingdom Bacillati; phylum Actinomycetota; class Actinomycetes; order Kitasatosporales; family Streptomycetaceae; genus Kitasatospora; species Kitasatospora sp. NPDC001225. The sequence continues at coordinate 21,745 of NZ_JBSFJC010000078.1, read as the reverse complement.
TGCCGTCCCGGCCGCCGAAGCGCAGCCCGACCACCAGGCTGACCAGCAGGATGTCCAGCACCGGGTAGGCCAGGTTGAGGGCCAGGCGCAGCGGTGAGCCGTCCTCGCCGGCCGCGATCCGGCCGAGCGCCAGGCTCCAGCTGAGGGTGAACAGCGAGCCGGCGATCAGCCAGCCGTCGAGCAGCAGGCAGAGCCAGCCGGCCGCCGTGCGCGGGTGCTGGGCGAGCACCAGGACGCCGGTGATGGCGAGCGGGGCGAACAGCAGGAAGGCGTACTCGGCGAGCGAGTCCCGGGGCAGCGGGGTGCGCACGACCAGCTCGTACCAGCCCCAGGTGCCGTTGCCGAAGGCGACCATGAGCGAGGAGAGGCCGAACAGCAGCCAGGCCGGGCGGGCGTGGCCGCCGACCGTACAGCCGTACACCAGGCAGGACAGCGCGGCCGCCAGGGCCGCCGCGGCCAGCCCGAAGTCGCCCATGAAGACGGACAGTTGGTGCGATCCCCAGCCGGCGGCGGCGCCGGTGGCGTAGGCCACGCAGAGCGCGCCCAGGGCGAACCCGGGCAGCGTACGGCTCACCCCGGGCCGGTACAGCGGGCCGCGGCGGGCGGGTGCGGGCACGTCGGCGGCGGACGTGTCGGTGTGCGGTGCGTCCGGCCGTCCGGTTCCGGGCAGCACCGTTTCGGTGGAGCTCACTCGGCCTCTCCCCCTCCGGCCCGGGGCCTCGCGCCCCGGCCACGGGCCACCGGCCGCGCACCTGTCGGACGTACGCGGTGGCCTGGCGCCCCGTCAGGACGGTGGCCCAGGGGGTGGGCGGCCTGCCGGCCGCCGCACCGTACCGATGCTCCCAAAATGGACCCTACACCAATCCCGTCACTCAATGACACGCACACTCAACTTAGAGTAATGGCGAAAGGGTGGGGAAATGCCCCTGATTCCTATGGATCGGCCCGGTTGGCGGCGGCGCGCGGGCAGGGGCTCACGCGGCGCGCACGGGAGCACGCGGCGGCGCCCGAACACCGGTGCCAGGGTGGACGATCCGTGCTGCCGGGGCGGACGGACAGCGGACCCGGACCGGCCGGGGCCGGTCCGGGTCCGTCGTGGCGCCCAGTTCAGTGGGGCCCTGCTCAGCGGGGCCCTGTCCAGTGGAGTCCTGTTCAGCGGGGCCCTGTTCAGCCGGGCCCTGTTCAGCGGCCCGAGGGGGCCAGGTCCTCCGGGAACAGCCGCAGCCGGTGCGCCAGTGCGGCCGCCTCGCCCCGGCCGCCGACCCCGAGCTTGCCGAGGATGTTGGAGACGTGCACGCTCGCGGTCTTCGGAGAGATGTACAGCTCCTCGGCGATCTGCCGGTTGGTCCAGCCGCGCGCGAGCAGCCGGAGCACGTCCCGCTCCCGGGGGGTGAGGTTGAAGGAGTCCCCCGCGGCCTGGGCCGGCACCGCGGCCGTCCCCCCACCCGCCCGTCCGGCCGTCCGCCCGGCCGGGGCGAGGCTCAGCCCGGCCCGATCGGCCAGCGCGGCGATCTGCCCGCCGAGCAGCCGGTCGCCCCGGGCGGCCGCCAGTTCGGCCGCCTCGCGCAGCAGTTCGGCGGCGGCCTCGCGCCGGCCGGCCTGCACCTCGGCCTCGCCGGCCCGCAGCAGGGCGAGCGCCAGCGGGAACGGCAGGCCGGTCGGCCGCAGCGCCTCGACGGCGGCGGCCCACCCCTGCGGGGTGTCCGCGCCCTCGGCGCGGGCCAGTTCGGCCTCCAGCAGCCGGGCCCAGCCGTGGTGCAGCGGCGCCCGGGGCCGCAGTTCGGCGGCGGCCGCGGCGATCGCGGCCAGCGCCCCGGCCCGGCCCGCCTCGGCCTGCGGCAGGCCCCGGCTGTCCGCCTCCACCGCGGCGGCCTCGGCCAGCAGCGGGTAGACGTCGGACTCGTGGCCGAGCCGGCCGTCCTCCTCCAGCGCGGCGAGCAGTTCGGCCCGGGCCTCCAGCGGCCGGCCGCCGAGCGCCGCGAGCCGCACCGCCAGTCGGCTGATCGGCACGCTGTGCTGGACCTGGCCGACCCGGTTCGCCGACCGGGCCTGCGCCAGCATGGTGCCCGCGGTGGCCAGGTCCCCCTTGAGCAGGGCGAGTTCGCCGCGCATCCGGTCCAGGAACTCGGCGTGGGTGCCGGTCGGGCTGGCCGCCTCGTAGCCGACCAGCACCTCGGTGGCCTCCCGGGCCCGCCCGAGGTCGGCGAGCGCCTCGACCAGGTTGCCGGTCAGGATGGCGCCGATGTTGCGCAGCAGGCCGTTGCCGTTCGCGTACTCCAGGCCCTCCCGGGCCAGTCGGACCGCGTCCTCGGGGTGCCCGAGTCCGCGCTGCATGCTGGCCAGGTTGTTGATGCCGCGCAGCAGCAGGTCGGGCACGCCCAGCCGGCGGGCCCGTTCGACCGCCCCGGCGAGCTCGGCCAGCCCGCCCTCGGCGTCGCCCTGGACGTCGTAGCGCAGGCCGCCGAGGGTCATCCGGGCGTGCACCTCGACCGAGTGCGCGCCCACCTCCTCGGCGATCCGGATCGCCCGCTCGGCCAGCTCGATCGCCGCCGGGGTGGGCTTCTTGAGCATCGCCGTCCCGGCGCCGAGCGCGAGCACCTCGGCCTGGACCGCGGTCGGCGGCAGGTGCTCCACCAGCCGCAGCGCGTTCGCGATCTCCTCCTCGTCGCCGGAGCGGCGCAGACTGCCCAGCATCCGGGCCCGGTTGATCCGGAACCAGGCCGCGCGCACCGGGTGCTCGGCCTCGTCGACCAGCCGCAGCCCGCGCTTGGCCAGGCTCAGGCCGCGCTCGCGGTCGCCGCAGCGCCGGGCCGCGACCACCGCCTCGGCCAGCACGTCGACCAGCTGGATCCGGTCGCAGTCCCCGTCCGCGGTGCTGTGGTCGCAGGAGCCGGGCGGGTAGGTCTCGGCCCAGTCGTACGGGCGCAGGGTGTGCGCCAGCACCTCCTCGGAGACCAGGTCCCACAGCTCCAGGGCGCGCTCCAGCATGCCGAGCTGCTCGGCGAAGGCGTTGCGGCGGCGGGCCGCGCGGGCGGCGTCCAGGGCCGTCGGCAGGGCGCGGGCCGGATCGTGCGCGTGGTACCAGTAGTTGGCCAGCCGGGCGGCCAGCGCGTCACCGGGGACCAGCTGCGGCTGGGCCTCCACCGCGAGCGCGAACCTGCGGTTGATCCGGTGCCGTTCGCCGGGCAGCAGGTCGTCCGAGACCGCCTCGCGGACCAGCGCGTGGCGGAACCGGTAGCCCTCGCCCTCGCTGTCCGGGCGCAGGATGTTGGCGCCGACGGCCGCCCGCAGCGCCTCGATCAGCGCCTCCTCGTCGTCGTCCAGGACGGCGGCCAGCAGGGCGTGTTCGACGTGCGAGCCGCCCTCGGCGGCGATCCGCACCACCCGCTGGGCCTCCTCGTCCAGGCCCTCGACCCGTACCAGCAGGATGTCCCGTAGCGAGTCGGTCAGCCCGGCGCCGAAGCCGTCCTCGAAGGCGGTGGCCAGCTCCTCGACGAAGAACGGGTTCCCCTCCGAACGGCGGTGGATGCGGTCCACCAGCTGGCGGTCGGGGACGGTGGTGCCGAGGATGCCGGCCAGCTGGGCGGCCACCTCGCGGCGGTCGAACCGCGCCAGCTCCAGCCGCTGGACGGTGCGCAGCCGTTCGAGCTCGGCCAGGAAGGGGCGCAGCGGGTGCCGGCGGTGCAGGTCGTCGGTGCGGTAGGTGGCGACCAGCAGCACCCGGGAGCGGTGCAGGGTGCGCACCAGGAAGGCGAGCAGCTCGCGGGTGGAGCGGTCGGACCAGTGCAGGTCCTCGACGGCGAGGACGAGGGTACGCTCCGCGCCGAGCCGTTCGAACAGCCTTGCGGTGTGCTCGAACAGCCGGGCCCGGCTGTACTCGTCGTTGGGTTCGCCGTCCACCTCGCCGAACTCGGAGAGCAGCAGGGCGAGATGGCTCTCGCTGCCGGCCGCGGCGGCCTCCAGTTCGGCGCCCAGCGAGCGGTGCAGCCGGCGCAGCGCGGCGGCCAGCGGCGCGTACGGCAGGCCCTCGGCGCCGACCTCCAGACAGCTGCCGAGCGAGGTGACCGCCCCCTGGGCGGCGGCCCGCTCCAGGAACTCCTCCAGCAGCCGGGTCTTGCCGACCCCCGCCTCGCCGCCGATCAGGACGGACTGCGGGCTGCCGGTGCCCGCGCGGCGCAGCGCGTCGGTCAGCTCGGTGATCTCGCTTCCGCGGCCGACGAAGACGGGGCTGACCGATGTGTGCTGCATGGAGGCGAGCATGCCATAGCCGGTGGGGCCCGGCCGAGGGGTTATCTCCCCTGGCGAACGGGTCGAAGGGCCCGAACGCCCGGAGGGGGAGACGCTCACTCGCAGCGTCTCCCCCTCCGGAGTTCCTTCGGCACCGTCGTGGTGCCGCACCGTCAGCATTCGGGCCGACGCACGGGGCGCCGCTGGAAGCGGGCGGCCACCGGGCGCTGCCGCAGGCGGCGGGCCTCCTTGGCCTCGCGCACCAGGCGCTCGTGCTCGGCGCGGGCCACGAGCTCGTGGGCCTGTTGCTGGAAGGTCTGGTACTCGATCATTTCCGGTTCCCCCTCGGGTTTTCCACTGCGTCCTGCTGACAGGTAAGAGCTTCCTCCGCCAGTGGGGGGTGCCGCATCGGGAGCCTGCCGCATCTTCCGGGGCCCGGATGCCTTAGATCGGGCGCAGATCGGGCGCCAGAAAAGGTTTAAGACCCCGCCTCACCCAGATACATAGGTGAGGCGGGGCCTTAGGCCTTACTTAGAGGGCCTTAGATGCCTTAGGCGCCTTAGGAAGGAAGGGCTGACGACCTAGGCTGCGCCCAGACGCTCCAGGATCAGGTCCTTCACGCGGGCGGCGTCGGCCTGGCCGCGGGTGGCCTTCATGACCGCGCCGACCAGCGCGCCCACGGCCTGGACCTTGCCGTCGCGGATCTTGGCGGCGATCCCCTCGTTCTCGGCGATGGCCTGGTCGACGGCGGCACCCAGCGCGGAGTCGTCCGAGACCACGGCCAGGCCGCGCTTCTCGACGATCGCGTCCGGCTCGCCCTCGCCGGCCAGCACGGCCTCGATGACCTGGCGGGCCAGCTTGTCGTTCAGCTTGCCCTCGGCGACCAGCGCGGCGACCCGGGCGACCTGCGCCGGGGTGATCGGCTGCTCGCTCAGCTCGGTGCCGGTCTCGTTGGCGCGGCGCGCCAGCTCGCCCATCCACCACTTGCGGGCCTGGTCGGCCGGGGCACCGGCCGCGATGGTCTCCTGGATCGGGCCCACCGCACCGGCGTTGAGCACCGACTGCATGTCCTTGTCGGACAGGTCCCACTCGGCCTGGAGCCGGGCGCGGCGCACCCGCGGCAGCTCGGGCAGGGCGGCGCGCAGCTCCTCGACCCACGCGCGGGCGGGGGCCACCGGCACCAGGTCCGGCTCGGGGAAGTAGCGGTAGTCCTCGGCGTTGTCCTTGATCCGGCCCGAGGTGGTGGAGCCGTCCTCCTCGTGGAAGTGGCGGGTCTCCTGGACGATGGTGCCGCCGTCGGTCAGCACGGTGGCGTGGCGCCGGATCTCGAACCGGGCGGCCCGCTCCACGCTGCGCAGCGAGTTGACGTTCTTGGTCTCCGAGCGGGTGCCGAAGGTCTCGGTGCCGTTCGGGCGCAGCGACAGGTTGACGTCGCAGCGCATCTGGCCCTTGTCCATCCGGGCCTCGGAGACGTCGAGCGAGCGGATCACCTCGCGCAGCTCGGCGACGTACGCCTTGGCGACCTCGGGGGCGCGCTCGCCGGCGCCCTCGATCGGCTTGGTGACGATCTCGATCAGCGGGATGCCGGCCCGGTTGTAGTCGAGCAGCGAGTGGGTGGCGCCGTGGATGCGGCCGGTGGCCCCGCCGACGTGGCTGGACTTGCCGGTGTCCTCCTCCATGTGGGCGCGCTCGATCTCCACCCGGAAGGTCGAGCCGTCCTCCAGCTGCACGTCGAGGTAGCCGTTGAAGGCGATCGGCTCGTCGTACTGCGAGGTCTGGAAGTTCTTGGGCATGTCCGGGTAGAAGTAGTTCTTCCGCGCGAACCGGCACCACTCGGCGATCTCGCAGTTCAGCGCCAGGCCGATCTTGACCGCCGACTCCACGCCGACCGCGTTGACCACCGGCAGCGAGCCCGGCAGGCCCAGGCAGGTCGGGCAGGTCTGGCTGTTCGGCTCGGCACCCAGCTCGGTCGAGCAACCGCAGAACATCTTGGTCTTGGTACCCAGCTCGACGTGGACCTCAAGGCCCATCACCGGGTCGTACGACGCGAGAGCGTCCTCGTAGGAGACCAGGTTCATGACGCTCACAGCGTCCCTTCTCACTTGAAGCTTGGGAGGTACGGGCCCGGCCGCCGCGTCGCGCGGGGCCGGGCCTGGGCGCTTGACTCAGCTCAGCCCAGCAGCACGTCGTCGGAGCCCAGCTGACGCAGCTCGCGCACCAGCAGGGCGGTGCCGGTGACCAGCGCGGCCGCGCCGACCAGGGCGTTGACCAGCTTGAGGGTGTCGCTCTCCTCGCGGGCCTTGCGGACGTCCTTGACGACGGAGATCGCGCCGAACGCGCTGGTGCCGATGGACAGCCACAGGCCGGGCTTGGAGTGCTTGAAGCCCTTCAGCGAGCCGGAGCCCTTGGCCTTCTCGATCTTGCTCACAGTGCCGGTGCCTCCTCCAGCAGGGTGTGCCCCCACTTGTCGTTGAGTGCGGCCTCGACGGCGCCGCCCACGCGGTACAGGCGGTCGTCCGCCATCGCGGGTGCGATGATCTGGAGGCCGACCGGGAGATTGTCCTCCGGGGCCAGGCCGACCGGCAGCGACATGGCCGCGTTGCCCGCCAGGTTCGACGGAATCGTGCACAGGTCGGCCAGGTACATCGCCATCGGGTCGTCGGCGCGCTCGCCGATCGGGAAGGCGGTGGTCGGCGTGGTCGGCGAGACCAGGACGTCCACGCCCGCGAAGGCCGCGTCGAAGTCGCGCGAGATGAGCGTGCGGACCTTCTGGGCCGAGCCGTAGTAGGCGTCGTAGTAGCCCGAGGACAGCGCGTAGGTGCCCAGGATGATGCGGCGCTTGACCTCGGGGCCGAAGCCGGCCTCGCGGGTCAGGGCGGTGACCTCCTCGGCCGAGCGGCTGCCGTCGTCGCCGACCCGCAGGCCGTAGCGCATCGCGTCGAAGCGGGCCAGGTTGGAGGAGCACTCGCTGGGCGCGATCAGGTAGTACGCCGGCAGCGCCAGGGTGAACGACGGGCAGGAGACCTCGACGACCTCGGCGCCCAGCTCGCGCAGCAGCTCCACCGACTCGTCGAAGCGCTGCATGACGCCGGCCTGGTAGCCCTCGCCGGCGAACTCCTTGACGACGCCGATCCGCATGCCGCGGATGTCGCGCATCCTCGCGGCCTCGACGACGGCCGGGACGGGCGCGTCGATCGAGGTGGAGTCCAGCGGGTCGTGGCCGGCGATGGCCTCGTGCAGCAGGGCCGCGTCCAGCACGGTGCGGGCGCACGGGCCGCCCTGGTCCAGGCTGCTGGAGAAGGCGACCAGGCCGTAGCGGGACACCGAGCCGTAGGTCGGCTTGACGCCGACGGTGCCGGTGACGGCGCCGGGCTGGCGGATCGAGCCGCCGGTGTCGGTGCCGATCGCCAGCGGGGCCTCGAAGGCGGCCAGCGCGGTGGCCGAACCGCCGCCGGAGCCGCCGGGGATGCGGGAGAGGTCCCACGGGTTGCCGGTCGCGCCGTACGCGGAGTTCTCGGTGGAGGAGCCCATCGCGAACTCGTCCATGTTGGTCTTGCCGAGGATGACCACGTCAGCGTCCTTGAGACGGCTGGTCAGCGTGGCGTCGTACGGCGGGATCCAGCCCTCGAGCATCTTCGAACCACAGGTGGTCGGGATGCCCTTGGTGGTGAAGACGTCCTTGAGCGCGAGCGGGACGCCGGCCAGCGGGCCCAGCTCCTCGCCCTTGGCGCGCTTGTCGTCCACGGCCTTGGCCGCGGCCAGCGCGCCCTCGGTGTCGACGTGCAGGAAGGCGTTGACCTTCTTGTCGACGGCTCCGATGCGGTCCAGGTGGGCCTGCGCGACCTCGACGGCGGACACCTCGCCCTTGGCGATGGCGCTCGCGGTCTCGGCGGCGGTGTAGCGGATCAGCTCGGTCATATCGGTCAGTCCTCCCCGAGGATCTGCGGCACACGGAAACGCTGCTCCTCGGAGGCGGGGGCGCCGGACAGCGCCTGCTCCGGGGTGAGCGACGGCCGCACCTCGTCCGCGCGCATGACGTTGGTCAGCGGCAGCGGGTGGGAGGTCGGCGGGACGTCCTGTCCGGCGACCTCGGAAACGCGGGCGACCGCGCCGATGATCACGTCGAGCTGCTCGGCGAAGTGGTCCAGCTCTTCGGGCTTCAGCTCAAGACGCGACAGCCGGGCGAGGTGGGCGACCTCCTCGCGCGTGATGCCAGGCATGCAGCGATCCTCAGGGTGAGTTCTGGTGAGACCCGGCGGTGCCTTGCGGGCGGAGCCGGGCCCGGGCAGGAGCAGCCGGGTTCGGCGCTCCGTCCTCGTGGTCTTTGGACCCCATCCTATGGGGCCCGTCCCCTACCCCGGCCAACGAGTGATCCGCGGCGGCCGTCGCCGGCGCCCGTCACGCGGGTCGCCGACACCTGTCGCGGCCGTCGCCGGCTCCCGTCGCGGCCCGGCGGCGGCGTCCGACGGGCTGCTGCGTCCGACGGGCGGCGGCGTCCGACGGGCTACTGCGTCCGGCGGGCTACTGCGTCCGGCGGGCTACTGCGGCCGGGTGCGGGCCCAGCCCTGCGGCTTGATCTCCCGGTGCGCGGCCTGCACCACCTGGGCCACCGGCGGCAGCGTGGGCGGGATGACCGGCGGCCGGACCGGCGGGAGCGTCGTCGGCGGCAGCGCCGGCGGCCTGGCCGCCGGGCCGATCGGCTTGGCGCCCTGGGCCGGCTGGAAGCCGGCGTGCAGCTGGGGCGGCAGGCCGAGCCGCTCCACCGGCGGGGCGCCGGTGCGGTGCACCCGCAGCCAGGCGGTGGCCTGCTCGGCCGGCAGCGCGGCCGACACCAGCCAGCCCTGGACGGCGTCCACGCCCATGCAGTGCAGCCGCTCCCAGGTCTCGTCGTCCTCGACGCCCTCGGCGACCACGGTCAGGCCCAGCGAGTGGGCGAGCTCCACCGAGCAGCGGACCACCGCCGCGTCGTGGTCGTCGGCGACCATCCGGGAGACGAAGGAGCGGTCGATCTTCAGCTCGCCGACCGGCAGGCTGCGCAGCCGCACCAGCGAGGAGTGCCCGGTGCCGAAGTCGTCCAGGGACATCCCGACGCCGTAGCCGCGCAGTTCGGCCAGGGTGTCGGCGGCCCGCCGGGAGTCGTCCAGCAGCAGCCGCTCGGTGATCTCCAGCTGGAGCGCGTGGGCCGGCACCTGGTGGCGGACGAGGTGGCCGGCCACCCGCTGGGCGAAGCCGGGGTTGAGCACGTCGCGCGGCGAGACGTTGACCGCGACCTGCACCTGGAGGCCCTGCTCGCGCCAGTAGGCGAGCTGGCCGACGGCCGCCTCCAGCACGTAGTCGGTGAGCCGCGGCATCAGGCCGCTGGACTCGGCGAGCCCGACGAACTCGTCCGGCGAGACCTTCCCCTGGCCGGGCCGCTCCCAGCGCAGCAGCGCCTCCAGGCCGACCACCCGGCCGTCGAAGGCCACCTTCGGCTGGTAGTGCAGCTGCACCTCGCCGGTCTCCAGCGCCCGGCGCAGGTCCCCCAACAGCCCGATCCGGTACGGCGTGTCGGCGTCCTGGGTCTCGTCGTACTGGGCGACGCCGCAGCAGCCGCGCTGGGCGTGGCCCATCGCGACGTCGGCCCGGCGCAGCAGCGACTCGGCGTCCTGGGCGTGCTGCGGGTAGACGCAGACGCCGCCGCTGGCCTCCAGGACGAGCAGCAGCCCGTCCAGCCGGATCGGGGCGGCCAGTTCGGCGATCAGCGCCTTGGCGACCCGCTCCAGGCTGTCCGGGCAGTTGATGCCGGGCAGCAGGACGGCGAACTCGTCGCCGCCCATCCGGGCCACCATCGGGCGGCCGCGGCGGTAGTGCCGGGGCAGGCCGGCGAAGACGTCGTCGATGGACTCCCGGGTGGCGCTGCCGGCCGGGCCGCCGGAGCGCAGGGCCCGGTGCAGCCGGCGGGCGATGTGAACCAGCAGCCGGTCGCCGGCCGTATGACCGAGTGTGTCGTTGAGCGATCGGAAGCGATCGAGGTCGAGCAGGATGAGACCGACGCTGTACCCCTGCTCACACTCCGCAATCGCCTCCTGGGCGGCCAGCAGCAGGGCCTGACGGTTCGGCAGATCCGTCAGCGGGTCGGTCAGTTGGTCGCGGGCGCGGTCCCGGGCGATCCGCCAGGCCGCCACCAGCACCGCCAGGGGCACGGCGAACAGCGGCAGCAACTCGGGTTCGTACCGGTAGACCAGGACGGCCAGCGGGATGAGCGGCGCGGCTCCGGCCAGCAGCACGCCGAGCAGCAGGACCGCACCCGCCACCCCCTGCGGCGGGCGTGTGGGCGCACCGCCGGTCGTACGATCCATAAGCCCTGTCCTCCGTCGGGCCCGCCCCGTCAGGCCGCCTTACGGTGAGGCACCGTGCCGGTACCGACAGCTGCCGGGCATGGAGCGACCCCGTGGAACTCCGGTCCAGCCGGCGCCCCCACCCCTGCTGACACTCTGTTGCGCTCCAGGGTATGCCGGGGTCCACCCGGTGGGCAGACTTTCGGACAACCGGAAACGCGCCACCGCGCCCGGGTGCCGCACAGTGACACAATGCCCGCTTTCACGGTGCGGCACCCGGTGACGTTGCATCAGGACGATAACAACACCGATCCGGTCATCAGCCGATCGGGGCGGCTCCGGATCAGTCCTCGACAGTCTCCCCCGCCGCCTCTCCGGCCTCCTCGGGCTCCGGAAGCCCCAGGTGGGCGCGGGCGGCGGACGGCCCGTCGGCGAGCAGGACGGTGAACCCGGCGTCGTCCAGGACCGGCAGGCCGAGCTGAACAGCCTTGTCGTACTTAGACCCTGGGTTGTCACCGGCGACCACAAAATCGGTCTTTTTCGAAACCGAACCGGTCACCTTCGCTCCGCGCGAGGTCAGCGCCTCCTTGGCACCGTCCCGGGTGTGGCCGGCCAGCGTGCCCGTCACCACCACGGTCAGCCCCTCCAGCGGGCGCTCCGACTCCTCCTCGTCCGCGAACTCCTCGGTGAAGCGGACGCCGTCCGCCTCCCAGTTCCGGAGGACCTCCTTGTGCCACTCCTCCGCGTACCACTCCTGGATCGAGCGGGCGATCGTCGGACCGACCCCCTCGACGGCCGCCAGCTGCTCCTCGCTCGCCTCGAAGATCTTCGTCAGGTCGCGGAACTCCCGGGCCAGCGCCTGCGCGGCGACCGGACCGACGTGCCGGATCGACAGGCCGTTGACGAACCGCCACAGCGGCCGCTGCTTCGCCGCCTCCAGGTTGTCGACCAGGGCCTGCAGCGACTTCTTCGGCTCGCCCTTGGTGGTGGCGAAGAAGAAGACCTCCTTCTCCTTGCCCGTCTTGTCGTCCAGCTTCGGCATGCCCGTCTTCGGGTCCCGGACCAGCACCTTGATCGGCAGCAGCTTCTCCCGCGTCAGCCGGAAGATGTCGGCCTCGTTGCGCACCGGCGCCTCGGCCGGCTCCAGCGGCTGGGTCAGCGCGGTGGCCGCGACGTAGCCCAGCCCCTCCACGTCCAGGCACTGCCGCCCCCCGAGGAAGGCGATCCGCTCCCGGATCTGGGCCGGGCAGCGCTCCGCGTTCGGGCAGCGCAGATCGATGTCCCCCTCGGCCATCGGCCGCAGCTCACCGCCGCACTCCGGGCAGTGCGAGGGCATCACGAAGGCCTGCTCGGTGCCGTCCCGCAGGTCGTACACCGGGCCGAGGATCTCCGGGATGACGTCGCCCGCCTTGCGCAGCACCACGGTGTCCCCGAGCAGCACGTCCTTGGCCTTGACGATCTCCTGGTTGTGCAGCGTCGCGTACTGCACCATCGAGCCGGCCACCTTCACCGGCTCGGCCAGCACCGCGTACGGGGTGGCCCGGCCGGTGCGGCCGATGCCGACCTTGATCTCCGCCAGCCGGCCGGTGACCTCCTCCGGCGGGTACTTCCAGGCGATCGCCCAGCGCGGCGACTTGGAGGTGGCGCCGAGCCGGCCCTGCAGGGCGATCTCGTCCACCTTCACCACGACGCCGTCGATCTCGTGCTCGACCGAGTGCCGCTGCTCGCCGAAGTGCTTGATGAACGCCCGCACCTCGGCGAGCGTCCCCACCACCCTGTTGTGCCGGGCCGTGGGCAGGCCCCAGTCGTGCAGCAGCCGGTAGGCGTGCGACTGGTTGTCGATGTCGAAGCCGACCCGGGCGCCGATGCCGTGCACCACCATGTGCAGCGGGCGGGAGGCGGTGACGTGCGGGTCCTTCTGGCGCAGCGAACCGGCGGCGGCGTTGCGGGGGTTCATGAACAGCCGGATCATCGCCCGGGGCCGCTTGCCCTCCCTGGCGCGCTCCTCGTTCTCCTGCCGGCGCCGCTCGTTCTCCTCCGCGAAGGAGGCGTTGAGCGCGTCGAACTCCTCCGTCGGGAAGTAGACCTCGCCGCGGATCTCCACCAGCTCCGGGACGTTCTCGCCCTTGAGCCGGTGCGGGATCTCCTTGATGGTGCGGACGTTCGCGGTGATGTCCTCGCCGACCCGGCCGTCGCCGCGCGTCGCCGCCTGCGTCAACTGCCCGTTCTCGTAGGTGAGGTTGACGGCCAGGCCGTCCACCTTCAGCTCGCACAGGTAGTGGTAGTCGATGCCGTGCAGCTCGGTGGCGACCCGCTCCGCCCAGGCCGCCAGCTCCTCGTCGTCCATCGCGTTGTCCAGGCTGAGCAGCCGCTCACGGTGCTCGACCTCGGCGAACAGCACGGTGGGGGCGCCGCCGACCCGCTGCGTCGGCGAGTCCGGGGTGACCAGGGCCGGGTGCTCGGCCTCGATCCCCTCCAGCTCCCGCATCAGCACGTCGAACTCGGCGTCGCTGACGACCGGCGCGTCCTGCTCGTAGTACCGGGCCCGGTGGTCGGTGATCTCCGCCGCCAGCTCGGCGTGCCGCCTGCGCACCTCCGCCGGGACGTCCTCCCAGCCCTCGACAGCCGTCACCGCAAGCCCTCCTACGTTCTCATTCCGGGTTGTCCACCAGGCTCTGTGCCGCCCGCGCCGCGGACGACAGCGCCCTGCGCGCGTACGCCGGGGAGGCCCCGGCCAGCCCGCAGGTCGGCGTCACCAGCACGCGACGGCCCAGCAGCTCCGGGGCGAACCCGAGCCTGCGCCACAAGGTCCTGACACCCTGGACACTACCGGCCGGGTCGGACACTGCCTGGTCAGTGGCGGGGACGACACCAGCGAGGATCATCGTGCCGCCCTCCACCGCCTCGCCGAGATCGTCGTCCTGGCGCTCGGTGAGGAGGGAGAAGTCCAGCGAGATCCCGGCGACCCCGGCCCGGCGCAGCAGCGGGACCGGGACGTCCGGCGCGCAGGAGTGCACGACGACCGGCGCGTCCAGGCCCCCGACCACCTCGCGCAGCACCTCCTCGGCGACCTGCCGGTCGACCGAGCGCAGCCGCTGGAAACCGCTCGCGGTCTTCACCGACCCCGACAGCACGGCCGGCAGCGAGGGCTCGTCGAGCTGGAGGACCACCTCCGCGCCGGGCACCCGCCTGCGGACGTCCGCGAGGTGGCGGCGCAGGCCCTCGGTCAGCGAGCCGGCGATGTCCCGGCAGGCACCGGGGTCGGAGAGCGCCTTCTCCCCGTGCTTGAGCTCGATGCTCGCCGCCAGCGTCCACGGGCCGACGGCCTGGACCTTGACCGCCCCCTGGTAGCCCTGGGTGAACTCCTCCAGCGCGTCCAGGTCCTCGCCGAGCCAGGAATGGGCGCGCCGGGTGTCCCGGCCCGGACGGTCGGTGAACCGCCAGCCGCTCGGCTCGGTCTGCGCGAACAGCTCGACCAGCAGGCCGGCGCCGCGGCCGATCATGTCCGCGCCCGGCCCGCGCGCGGGCAGCTCGGGCAGGAACGGCAGGTGCTCCAGTGCCCCGGTGGAGATCTTGGCGGCCTCCCGGGCGTCGGTACCGGGCAGTGAACCGACACCGGTGGCGGCGCCACGCAGGTCGGGGAAGGGATGTGGGGTGCTCACCCGCCCGAGCCTACTCAGCCGGACGGCCCCGGCGCCGAGCACGGGGCTCGGCACCGGGGCCGTCGGGGTGCTGGTGCGGTAGCGGGTCAGTACAGCTGGTAGCCGAGCTGGTCCACCACGAGGTGCAACGGGGCGCCGCTGGCGTTGTAGAACGAGACCTTGCCGTCCTTCACGGGTACCACGACCTGGTTAGCGATGGTCTCGCCACGCAGGAAGTTCAGGTTCGACGCGTTCGGTGCCTCGTCACCGTGCGGATACACGGTGAGGTGCCCCTCGTCGCCCGGCTCGGTGACCGTCACGTTCAGGGTCACCGCCGCGAGGTCCCCGAGATTGAGGGTCAGGGTGCCCCAGGCCGGGACAGCGGTCGTGCCGAAGGCGGGGTCACGGGTATCCATTCGCCGCCACGGGCCGTCGGCCCGATAGGTGACCTTGCCCTCGGTGGCGTAGTAGCCGGCGAGGTCGGCTATCACATGCACGGTGCCGCCGGAGGCGTTGTAGAACGAGACCTTGCCGTCCTTCACCGGCACCGTCACCAGGTTCGGAATCGTCCGCCCCGCCGTCCAGTTCAGATTGGACGCGTTCGGCGCCTCGTCACCGTGCGGGTACACGGTCAGGTGCCCGTCCTGCATGGGGTCGGTCACCGTGACGTTCATCGTCACGGCCGTCACGCCCTCCGTCGGGACGCCCCCGACGCCGGCGACCTGGAGGTCCACGGTTCCCCAGGCCGGAACCGCCTTCGCGGTCGGCACGCCGATCGGCGCCCGAGTGTCCAGCAGCCGCGTCGGACCCTGCGGGTGGAACAACGAACCCTTCGGACTGTAGTAGCCGTCCAGGTCGGCGATCAGGTGCACGGTGCCGCCGGAGGCGTTGTAGAACGACACCTTGCCGTCCTTCACCGCCACCGTCACCAGGTTCGGAATCGTCCGCCCCGCCGTCCAGTTCAGGTTCGACGCGTTCGGCGCCTCGTCACCGTGCGGGTACACGGTCAGGTGCCCGTCCTGCATGGGGTCGGTCACCGTGACGTTCATCGTGACCGCGTCCACTCCGGATGCCGGTACACCTGCGACGCCGGCGACCTGGAGGTCCACGGTTCCCCAGGCCGGAACCGCCTTCGCGGCGGGCACGCCGATCGGCGCCCGGGTGTCCAGCAGCCGGGTCGGACCGGCCGGGGTGAACGCGCTGCCGATGTTGAGGTACTCGTCCGCGCCCCGGTCACGGATGCCGCTGCCCGTACCGGTGTTGACGACCCTCAGGTCGTCGACCGGGGCCCAGCCCCCGCGGTCGGTCGGCAGCATGCCTGGGGCGTTCTCGTCCGCCGAGTCGATCCGGTGGTCGACCGGGGCGTTCGGGCCCTTCGGCACGTTGGTCAGATCGACGAAGTCGTGCGCCCCCTGTCCGGTGGCCGCCGTGAACGCCTCCTGCGAGGTGTACGGGCTGCCGGCCCAGCTGTAGGCCGCACCGCCGCTGCGCGGGTCGATCAGGTTGTAGTCGACCTTGGTGCCCGCGGTGGCGTTGGCCCCGACGGTGATCCCGGTGGCGGCGGCCGGGGTGGCGCAGGCCGCGTTCTGGTTCTTCGCGGTGTTCACCACGTTGTTCTCGACCACCGCACCGGCCGAGGCACCGTCCAGCACGATCCCCGTAAAGCAGGGCGAGTAGACGGAGTTGCTCACCACGACGGTGTTCGGCGCGTCCTTGACCAGGATCCCGGTCATGTCGGCTGCGGAGCCGGACTGGACCATGTTGGTGGTCACCACCGTGCCGGTGGAGCCGCCGTCCACGACGATCACCGGGCCCTGGCTGTAGCTGAAGTCGCCACGTCCGTAGAGCACCTGGTCGGAGCCGTTGGTGATGTGAACGCCACCGCCACCGGTGACGTAGGTGTTGTCGAAGGAAACGTCACGGGCGCCATCTACCAACACGCCGGCCGTCCGGATGGCCGGAGCGATCTTGAGGCTCTCGAAGCGAACGTGCTGGGCGCCCTTGACGGTGAGGCCCTTGGTCGGCTTTCCCAGGGTGCCGAACCAGGCTCCGCCCGGTTCTCCATGGGTGTTCCTCGCCCGGAAGGTGATCGGCGCCTCGGCCGTGCCCGACCGAGTGACGGTCAAGTCCTCGTTGTAGCTTCCGTCGGCGATCTCCACCGTCTGTCCCGCCTGAACGACGGCCGCCGCCGCGCCCACCGAGCAGAACGGCGCCGCCTGGGTACCCGCGCCGCTGTCGGTGCAGTGCGCGCCCGCGGCGTTGTTGACGTAGAGCGTGCCGCCCGCCGCGGCCGCGGCGACGGCCGGCAGACCGACCGCCCCGAGCAGCGTCACACCGGCGGCGAGAGCCGTACGGAATCTGGAAATGGGAACCCCCTGGGCTTTTCGAAGCACTTGTGACGCATTTCGGCCTCCCGGCGTCGGGAAAAGATCGCATGGAGAGCGTGCGGATCATTCCACAGCGCCGAAGCCCGCGCCAAGGAGGTTTCCGCGAACCTCCGGACCGGACGGCGACGGCCCCCGGGACCGGGCACGGGGCCTGGTTCAGGGGGCCGTTCGTACGGAGCGGGGTCAGTACGCCTGGTAGCCGAACCTGTCGACCACGAGGTGCAGTGGGGCGCCGCTGGCGTTGTGGAAGGAGACCTTGCCCTTGCTGACCGGGACGACCACCTGGTTGGCGACGGTCTCCCCGGGCAGGAAGTTGAGGTTGGAGGCGTTGGGCACCGTGTCGCCCTGGGGGTAGACGGTGAGGTGGCCCTCGGCACCGGGCTCGACGGCCGTGACGTTCAGGGTCATTCCGGCGAGGTAGGGGTAGTTCACGAGGTCGAGGGTGAGGGTGCCCCAGGCGGGGACGGGTGCGCTGCCGCCCGGCTGGACGCGGGTGTCCAGGAGCCGCTCGGGGCCATCGGGGTGGTAGCTGATCCTGCCCTCGACGGTGTGGTAGCCGGCGAGGTCGGCGATCAGGTGCACGGTGCCGCCGGAGGCGTTGTAGAACGACACCCTGCCGTCCTTCACCGGGACGGTCACCAGGTTCGGGGTGGTCCGGCCGGCCGTCCAGTTGAGGTTGGAGGCGTTCGGGCGCTGGTCGCCGTGCGGGTGGACGGTGAGGTGGCCGTCGGCCTGCGGCTCGGTGACCGTGACGTTCATCGTCACGGCGGTGACGCCTTCGGCCGGGACGCCCGCGAGGCCCGCGACCGGGAGGTCGACGGTGCCCCAGGCGGGCACGGCCGCCGCCGAGGGCACGCCGATCGGCGCCCGGGTGTCCAGCAGCCGGGTCGGGCCCTGCGGGTGGAACAGCGAGCCCTTGGGGCTGTAGTAGCCGGCGAGGTCGGCGA
The DNA here is from genome assembly GCF_053597855.1 of Kitasatospora sp. NPDC001225. NCBI lineage: Bacteria > Bacillati > Actinomycetota > Actinomycetes > Kitasatosporales > Streptomycetaceae > Kitasatospora > Kitasatospora sp. NPDC001225. Next base: position 4,226 of record NZ_JBSFJC010000078.1, on the reverse strand, counting down.
TCAGGTGCACGGTGCCGCCGGAGGAGTTGTAGAACGACACCGTGCCGTCCTTCACCGGCACCGTCACCAGGTTGGCGACGGTGCGCCCGGCCGTCCAGTTCAGGGCGGAGGTGTCCCAC
>NZ_JBSFJC010000078.1:0-4007 GCF_053597855.1 Kitasatospora sp. NPDC001225 | reverse complement strand
CCCGCGACCGGGAGGTCGACGGTGCCCCAGGCGGGCACGGCCGCCGCCGACGGCACGCCGATCGGCGCCCGGGTGTCCAGCAGCCGGGTCGGGCCGGCCGGGGTGAACGCGCTGCCGACGAAGGACCGTTCGGTCGCGCCGCGGTCGCGGGTGCCGCTGCCCGTACCGGTGTTGGGCACCGTCGGGTCGTCGACGGGCGCCCTGCCCTCGGAGTCGGTCGGGAGCATGCCCGGGGCGTTCTCGTCCGCCGAGTCGACCTTGGGGTCGGCCGGCGCGTCCGGGCCCCGGTCCACCAGGCTGGGCGCCACGATGTCGTGCTCCCCCTGGCCGGTGGCCGCGGTGAAGGCCTCCTGCGAGGTGTACGGGCCGCCGGCCCAGCTGTAGGCCGGGCCGCCGCTGCGCGGGTCGACCACGTTGTAGTCGACCTTGCTGCCGGCGGTGGCGTCCGGCCCGACGGTGATGCCGATGGCCTCGGCGGACCTGGCGCCGCAGGCCCGCGGGCCGTTCGCGCTGTTCACCACGTTGTTCTCGACCACCGCGCCGGCCGAGCCGCCGTCCAGCACGATGCTCCGGGAGCAGGGCGCGTTGACGGTGTTGGCCACCACCACGGTGTTCGGGGCGTCCTTCACCACGATGCCGGGCACGGTCCCGGGTCCGGACCCGGGCTTGTACACCTGGTTGGTGGTCACGACCGTGCCGGTGGAGCCGCCGTCCACGGTGATCGCCGGGTCCTGGTAGGAGCCGATCCTGCCGCGTGCGAAGCGCACGTCGGCGGAGCCGTTGGTGACGTGCAGGGTGGCGCCCTCGGCGATGGTCACCTGGTCGAAGGAGACGTCGCGGGCCCCGTCCACCAGGAGGGTGCTCTTCGGGGCCGCGGTGAGGTAGAGGTTCTCGAAGCGCAGGTGGTCGGCGCCCCGGACGACGAACCCGTTGACGGGAGTCTTCTGGTCGCCGATCATCGGGCCCGAGCCCCCTGGGCCGGTGACGCCGCGGACGGTGATCGGCGCCCCGGCGGTGCCCGACCGGGTGAAGGTCAGGTCCTCGGGGTACGTGCCCTCGCCGATCTCGACCGTCTGGCCCGGCTGGACGGCGGCCAGCGCCGGACCGATGGTGCAGTACGGCGCCGACTCGGTGCCGGTGCCGCTGTTGGTGCAGCCGGTCGTGCGGTGGACGTGGAGGGTGGTGCCCGCCGCGGCCGCGCCGCCCGCGGAGACGGCCGGCAGGCCGACCGTCCCGAGCAGCGTCGCACCGACGACGAGAGCCGTGCGGATTCTGGACAAAAGGAGCCCCCCTGGGCGCTGTTGAGCTTTGGTGACGCTTTTGCCCTCGCTTGATCCGTCCTTGATCGACTTGAGGGCGGAGCGGATCATTCCACAGTCGAACGGTCGTGTCAGTACGTCGCACGGGCCGCCGCCGTACGCGAACGGCCCCCGGAACCGAGCGCGGGGCTCGGTTCCGGGGGCCGTTTTCCTACGGGACGGGGTCAGTACGCCTGGTAGCCGAACTCGTCGACCACGAGGTGCAGCGGAGCACCGCTCGCGTTGTAGAACGACACCTTGCCGTCCTTGACCGGGACGACCACCTGGTTGGGGATGGTCTCGCCGGGCAGGAAGTTCAGGTTCGAGGCGTTCGGCGCCGCGTCACCGTGCGGGTAGACGGTCAGGTGCCCGTCGGTGCCCGGCTCGGTCACCGTCACGTTCAGGGTCACCGCCGCGACGGCCGGACCGTACGGGATCGGCAGGTCGAGGGTGCCCCAGGCCGGGACGGCCGGTGTCCGGAAGCCCGGGTCGCGGGTGTCCATCCAGCGCTGGGGGCCGTCGGGGTGGTAGCTGACCCTGCCTTCGGCGGTGTAGTAGCCGGCGAGGTCGGCGATCAGGTGCACGGTGCCGCCCGAGGCGTTCTGGAAGGACACCTTGCCGTCCTTGACCGGCACCGTGACCAGGTTCGGAATCGTCCTCCCGGCAGGCCAGTTGAGGTTGGAGGCGGTCGGCGTCGCGTCCCCGTGCGGATAGACGGTGAGGTGCCCGTCGGCCTGCGGCTCGGTCACCGTCACGTTCATCGTCACCGCCGTCACCCCGGACGCCGGGACCCCGGCCACGCCCGCCACGGGGAGGTCGACGGTGCCGTACGCCGGAACGGCCTGCGCCGCCGGGACTCCGATCGGTGCCCGGGTGTCCAGCAGCCGCGTCGGCCCCTGGGCGTGGAACAGCGAACCCTTCGGGCTGTAGTAGCCCGCCAGGTCGGCGATCAGGTGCACGGTGCCGCCTGAGGCGTTCTGGAAGGACACCTTGCCGTCCTTGACCGGCACCGTCACCAGGTTCGGGATCGTCCTCCCGGCCGTCCAGTTGAGGTTCGACGAGCTCGGCGCCGCGTCCCCGTGCGGATAGACGGTGAGGTGCCCGTCGGCCTGCGGCTCGGTCACCGTCACGTTCATCGTCACCGCCGTCACCCCGGACGCCGGGACCCCGGCCACCCCGGCGACGGGCAGGTCCACGGTCCCCCCGGCGGGGACGGGCTGCGCCGTCGGCACGCCGATCGGCTGGCGGGTGTCGAGCAGCCGGGTCGGGCCCGCCGGGGTGAACGCGCTGCCGACGTCCGCGTTCTCGTAGGCGCCGCGGTCGCGGAAGCCGCTGCCCGTACCGGTGTTGGGGACCTTGGGGTCGTCCACCGCGGCGACGCCGCCGATGGCGGTCGGCAGCATGCCCGGGGCCTTCTCGTCCGCCGAGTCGGTCACGTGGTCCGGCGGCGCGTCCGGACCCTTCTGGATCGACGACGGCGCGACGAAGTCGTGTACGCCCTGGCCGGTGGCCGCGGTGAAGGACGGCTGGTCGCCGTACGCCGTCCCGGCCCAGCTGTAGGCCGCGCCGCCGCTGCGCGGGTCGACCACGTTGTAGTCGACCTTGGTGCCCGCGACGGCGTTCGGGCCGACGGTGATCCCGGTCGCGCGGGCGGTCTGGTCGCGGCACGAATTCATGCCGTACAGGGCGGTGTTCACCAGGTTGTTCTCGACCACCGCGCCGGTCGAGCCGCCGTCCAGCACGATCCCGGCGAAGCAGGACGAGGTGACGTTGTTGGCCACCACGACGGTGTTCGGCGCGTCCTTGACCAGGACCCCGGTCATGTCGGGCCCGGCGTAGGGCATGAGCGCGTTGGTGGTGACGACCGTCCCGGTGGAGCCGCCGTCCACGGTGACCGCCGGGCCCTGCACCCTTCCGACGTCGCCGTGTCCGAGGAGCACCCGCTCGGAGCCGTTGGTGACGTGGATGCCGGTTCCACCGGTGAGGTAGGCGTTGTCGAAGGAGACGTCACGGGCGCCGTCCACCAGCACGGCCGCCTTCTGGGAGACCGCCGCGACGGTCAGGTTCTCGAACCGGACGTGCTCGGCGCCCCGGACGACGAACCCGTTGACGGGCCTGTCCCCCGTGCCGATCTTGGTGAGGCCGCCGCCGTTGTTCTCGTCGGGCGTCCTGCTGGCGCGGAAGGTGATCGGCGCCTCGGCGGTGCCCGACCGGGTGACGGTCACGTCCTCGATGTACGTACCGTCCGCGATGTCGACGGTCTGGCCCGGCTGGACGGCGGCCGCCGCCGCGCCGATGGTGCAGTACGGTGCCGACTGGGCACCGCTGCCGCTGTCGGTGCAGTTCGCACCCGCGGCGTTGTCGACGTGGAGCGTGCCGCCCGCCGCGACCGCACTGCCCGCGGAGACGGCCGGCAGACCGACCGCCCCGAGCAGCGTCACGCCGACGACCAGCGCTGTACGGAATCTGGACACAGGAGCCCCCCGTGGGCAACTTGAAGCGTGGATGACGCTTTCGACCCCCCGCCGTCCGGAGCCGGTCGGCTGGAAGGCGGAGCGGATCCTGCCACGGCCCGGGGCCCGTGCCAAGACGGATTTCACAGCTCGCGGAAACACGCGGACGGCCCCGGCGCCGAGCGGGGTGCTCGGCGCCGGGGCCGTCGGGGCGGGCGCGGGTGCGCGTACGGGTCAGTAGGCCTGGTAGCCGAAC